>DASQCE010000338.1:0-7390 GCA_035634855.1 Mycobacterium sp. | reverse complement strand
CCCGTGGACCGCCGTCGCCCCGCACTGGGCTGGCGTAACGGGTGCAAATTCCGATGCGAGCGACGCTGGAGTGTCAAGTGCCGGCGGTCAGTGCCTTGAGTTGGTCGAGCGAATCGCCGATGACGTGCGCAAGGTCGGTGTACCTGGTAGCGCTGAGCCATCGTTCGAAGGCGACCTTGAAAACCGCAACCGCTGTTTCGGCGGTGAGTTTTGTGGCCGGTTCCGGGACGCCGCGGCGGCCCAATTCTTCCGCCATCGCCGCCGCCAGCGATGCCAGCTTGATCAACTCACGCTCCTGGAGGCCGGGGTTGGCGGCGATGACTGCCTGGCGCCGTCGGGCGTGCTCGCGACGACCCTGGAACATCGTCCCGACGGCGCGCAGCGCATCTCCCACCGCGTCGATCGGCGATGCGGAACCGGGAGCGTCAGCAATGCACGTCGTCACCAATTCGATAAGCGCATCCTGGCCCCAGAAAAGCACCTCCCGCTTATCGGCGAAATGCCGGAAGAACGTTCTCTCCGTCAGACCCGCCCGCTCTGCGATCTCCGCGACCGTGGTCTGGTCGAATCCGCGCTCGGCGTAGAGCTCGAGGGCCGCCTGCTCCAGTCGGCCGCGCGCGTTGGGCTGCCACCGGCTCATGCCGCGATCTTAGGGGAATGACAGCGACTGTCATCAACGTTACTCTGATGACAGCAACTGACATCATTGGGAGGCTTCAATGCGAGTGTTTGTCACCGGCGCGTCCGGTTTCATCGGATCAGCCGTTGTTTCTGAACTCGTCTCCGCAGGTCACGACGTCCTGGGTCTGGCCCGCTCGGATTCGTCGGCGCAGGCTGTCGAGGGGGCAGGTGCGCAGGTCCACCGGGGCGATCTCGACAATCTCGAGAGCCTTCGCGCCGGGGCAGAGTCCGCCGACGGAGTGATCCACCTGGCGTTCAATCATGATTTCACCGACTACGCCGGTGCCGCAGAGACCGACCGGCGCGCCATCGACACACTCGGCGAGGTGCTCATCGGATCCGACCGGCCCTTCGTCGTCACGTCAGGGCTGGCCGGTTTCGCACTGGGCCGCACGATGACGGAGGACGACGCCGCCGACCCCGACTCTCCGCGCGGCTCGGAGCAAGCGGCGCTTGCATTCACCTCGCGCGGCGTACGTGTCTCGGTTCTGCGGCTGCCTCCATCCGTACACGGAGAGGGTGATCACGGCTTCGTACCACGTCTGATCGACATCGCCCGCGCGGAGGGTGTCGCGGCGTATCCCGGCGACGGGTCCAACCGCTGGCCTGCCGTGCACAGGTTCGATGCCGCCCGCCTGTTTCGGTTGGCACTCGAGTCGGCGCCCGCGGGTGCACGGCTGCACGCGATCGGCGACGAGGGCATCCCGGTCCGCGACATCGCGGGCGCCATTGGCCGCCACCTCGGACTGCCCGTGACCGCCATCTCGCCGGAAAAGGCCGTCGACCACTTCGGCTGGCTCGGCGCCTTCTTCTCGCTGGACGTGCCCGCCTCGAGTACCCTCACTCGCGAGCTGCTGGGGTGGCGGCCGGCCCACCCTGGCCTCCGCGACGATCTGGAGCAGGGTCACTACTTCCACGACCGCGCCGCCTGATCATGCGACGTTCTGAGTTCAGCCGGGAAACGTTGGCCCGACGGCGGTTCGGGCGCCCAGCGCGCGGCCACTACCCCACCCCAGTTTCCGGCGATATCCGCCGAGGAGCCCGGTAGCGACCAGTTCCGCGGCGTCGCGGAACGGTGAGTCCGCGGGCGCGCGGGTCGCCAGCGGCGAGACGAACAGCGCATCGGTCGGGCAGTACGCCTCGCATTGGAAGCACGTCTGGCAGCTGTCGTGTCGCGCGATCACCGGGATCCCGTCGGGGCCTCGGTCGAACACTCGCGTTGGGCACACGTCGACGCAGCGGTCGCATCCAATGCATCGGTCCTGATCGACGACCTCGATCACGCGGCCAGCCGCACGGACTCGGGGCGAGACCAGATTTCGTCGAGACCACCGGTGAGCAGCCGGTAACTCTGGGCGGGATTCTGCGCGGGGTAATCCAGCCGCTTGTGCATACCGCGGGTCTCCGTACGGTTCAGGGCGGCGTGGTACATCCACCGGCCGTGGGCGACCATCGCGGCCGCCTCGCGGGCCCTGAAGAGGTCTTCTCCGTCCGCGCCAAGTCCTGCCCTGACTTCAGACCACGTGTCGTGCAACGATTTCAGAGCCGGCCCCAGCAGGTCGCCGTGCCTCAGGTAGTTCAACTGGTAGGGCAACACCTGACGCTGAACCTCGGCGATCACATCGCGGTGCCCGAGGCTGACGTTGCCCGTCGGGCGGATGCCGGCTTGGCCGACCGCGCGCAGCCCAGTCGTCCGGCGGCCCCGGCGAACCGCAAACGCGGCAGCGCCCTGCCCCGCCCAGCTGCCCGAGGACGCCGCCCATGCGGCGTTGTGGCTGCCGCCGCCGGTGAATCCGCCACAGATCAGTTCGCGGGTCGCGGTGTCACCGGCGGCATACAGTCCCGGCACATCGGTGGAGCAGTCGTAGTCGGCGATCCGCACGCCGCCGGTGCCACGTACGGTTCCTTCGGCCAGCAGCGTGATTTCGAAGAAGTCGGTGAACGGGTTGATGCCCAGCCGGTCGAAGACGAGGAAGAAGTTGGGTTGGCCTTTGCGCATCGCGCGCTGCTCGTCGTCGCTGGCCCGATCGATACGCGCGAAAACCGCTTCGGACAACAGGGTTTTGGCGATGACGGATCGGCCCCTGGTGCTGCCCGCACCCTCGAGCACCGTCTTGTCGGCGCGGTAGAACGTCGCCCATGAGTAGTAGGCCGTCTTGGTCAGCGAGGTACCCTTCACCGCGATCGCATACGCGTTGGAGAACTCCATGCCCGACAGGGACGCTCCCGCCTCCACCGCCATGAGTGCGCCGTCACCGGTGTTGACGTCACACCCGAGCGTCTTGGACTGAAACGCACAGCCACCGGCCGCGAGCACGACAGCCGCCGCCTCGACGCGCAGCGTCCGCCCCCACGCACGGTCCAGAACCGCCGCCCCGGACACCACGCCGTCGTCATCGACCAGAAGCTCCACCGCCGGGGTGTGGTCGAGGATACGGACACCAAGACGCTGCACCCGAAGCCGTTGCCTGCGCATGTATTCCGGGCCTTGCAGATCGTCTCGGATAGAGCGGCCCGCCGCGTCGACCGGGAACGGGTAGCGCTGCACATCGGCGAGTTCGTCCATCCTGGCGTGAGTTTCGTCGAGCACCCGCGTCATCCACTCGCGATCGGCGAGGTGGCCGCCGAGGGATTCGCGGCTGGCCATGGCGGCCTCCCGCAGTTCTGGGACATCGTCGACGTACCAGACCCCCGTCCCGACCGACGCGGTCGCACCGCTGGCGCCTGTGTAGCCCTTGTCGGCCAGGATGACGTCGACGCCGGCCTCCGCGGCCTTTATGGCGGCCCACGTACCAGCCGGACCGCCGCCGACCACCAGTACGTCAGTCGAAAGTTGCTCTACGGCAGTGTTGTTCGTCATGACACTCCTTTCATCACGCCTTGAGTCGGCCCGACCCGAAGATGACCGCCGACCAGATCGAGAGGGCCAGCGCAAGCACCCACACCGCGATCAGCGCAGACGCGGCGCTCACGTCACCGTGTCCCAGCAGTCCGATCCGCTCGACCTGCACAAGCCAGAAGACCGGGTTCAATGCGGTGGCCACGCCCCACGGTGGCGGCAGCTGTTGGATGGAGTAGAAGACGCCGCCGAGGACACCGAGCGGCAGCACGATGATCGACTCCATCGAGTACACCTGGTCAAGGGACTTGGCCAGGCTGCCTGCGATCACACCGATCTGCGCCGCCACCACAAGCACGCCGAGGGTGCCGAAGCCGAAGACGAACGGCCGGGCCACCCCACCTATCTGTGCTAGCGGCGCCGCGATAGCCATGAAGCCCGCGCCAACGATGATCCCGCGGACCATGCCTCCGGTCACCAGGGCCGCGTTGATCTCCCACCACCGCAGAGGACTGGCGAACACATCGTGGATGTACTTGTCGTGCCGCGCCTCGTACAAACTCGTTGTGCCGTTGAAGAATCCGACCGACAGGATCGCCTGTGCGAGCAGACCGCCAACAATGAACTGGCCGTACGTGACCCCGGCGATCGGGTCGACGTGCCTGCCCAACGCCGAGCCGAATACGACCACGAACAAGACGGCCGAGAGCACCGGACCCAGGACCGCGTAGCGCCAGATGTTGAGGAACCGCAGGATTTCCCGCTCGACCAGCCACACGAACGGGGAACGCTCGGGCGTAAACGACTCGTCGTGCGGCCCGATGGCCAGCGCCTCGCTGCTGGTCATGAGGCGACCTCGGCGGCAATCACCCGGTCATATACCTCGGAGATGTCACGCGCCTCGTACCGGTCTCGAAGGGAGGCGGCCGACCCGCGGTCGACTATCCGTCCGGCGAGGATGAGCGCGATCTCGTCGCAGAGCGTTTCGGCTTCCTGCAGGTAGTGCGTGGTCAGCAGGATCGTCGTACCCGCTGCGTTGAGTCCCTTCACCAGTCTCCAGATCTCGGAACGCAATTCAACGTCGACACCGGCGGTCGGTTCGTCGAGGATCAACAAGCGCGGTTGGTGGATCAGCGCGCGGGCGAGAACGAGTCGGCGTTGCATGCCACCGGACAGCTCGTACGCCCTGCCGTCTGCCTTGCGGTCGAGGCGAAAACGCTGTAGTAGTTCGTCTGCTCGGCGCACTGCGGTCTTCCGTCCGATGCCGTGATAGCCGGCGTGATAGACGAGTAGTTGGCGGATCGACAGGAATCGGTCGACGTTGATCTCCTGCTCGGCCAGGCCGATCAATCGGCGGGCCGCCCTGGTCCGGTAGTCGTGACCGAAGACCGACAGCTGCCCCGCGGTCGGCCTGACGATGTTGCACACCGACCCGATCAGCGTGGTCTTGCCGGCGCCGTTTGGTCCTAGCAGGCCGAAGAACGCGCCGTCCGCCAGTTCCAGGTCGAGGTCGGAAACGGCGGTGAGGCCGTCGCGGTAGACCTTGCGCAATCCCTTGATGGACAGGGCAGCTGAGCCCACATTACCCATCGCGGCGGAATTGGGTTGCGGGCATCGGCAGCCCGTAGTGCTCACGCAGCGTCGCACCCGTGTAGTCCTCCCGGAACAGTCCCTTGCGTCGCAGGATGGGCAGTACGTGGTCGATGAAGGTCTCCAGTCCGGAGGGCAGCGCCGCGGCCATGATGTTGAACCCGTCCGCGGCCCCACCCTCGAACCAGGCGACGATCGTGTCGACGACCTGATCCGGTGTACCGATGAAAGTGAAGTGACCGCGTCCGCCGCCCAGTCGCGACAGGATCTCGCGCACGGTGAGGTTTTCGCGCTGCGCCAGTTCGATGATGAGATCCGCGCGGCTCTGGGCGCCTTCCAGCTTCGGGCGCGCTAATACGAAGTCGGGCAACGGCTTGTCGAGCTCGAAGGCGGACGAATCGGTCTCGAGGACGTTGGCCAGCTGTAATAGTCCGTACTCCGGAACCCGGAGTTCGTCGAGTTGCCGTGCCAGCTCCCGGGCTTCGCGCTCTGTCGAGCCGATGATCGGCACGATCCCCGGCAGCACGAGCACGCCGTCGGGATCGCGACCCGCGGCCTTCGTCCGCTCCTTGATATCGCCGTAGAAATCCGCGGCACGCTCGTATGTCTGGTGGGCGGTGAAGATGGCCTCCGCGTGGCGGGCGGCAAAACTCTTGCCGTCCTCCGAGGACCCCGCCTGCACCAGCAGTGGGTGGCCCTGCGGCGGGCGTTCCACGTTCAGCGGGCCCGCGACCTTGAAGTGGTCCCCGCTGTGGTCGATGGCGTGCAGGCGCGACAGGTCGGCGTACCGGCCCGATGATTTGTCGCCGAGGACAGCCTCCGTATCCCAGCTGTCCCACAACGCTTTTGCGACATCCAGGAACTCGTCCGCGCGCGCGTACCGCGACGAATGATCGAGACGGTCGTCGATGCCGAAGTTCGCAGCCTCTTCCGGAGTCGCCGAGGTGACGATGTTCCAGCCGACGCGCCCACCGCTGACGTGGTCGACCGATGCGAACCGGCGCGCCAGGTTGTACGGCTCGTTGTACGTCGACGACACGGTGGCGATCAGCCCGATCCGGCTGGTGTGCTGCGACAGCGCGGTCAGCAGGGTCAGCGGCTCGAGCTGGCCGGGAGGACGGAACTCGCCGCTGCCGGTGAGCGCCGGACCGTCGGCGAGGAACAGCGAGTCGAACTTCGCGTCCTCGGCGAGCTGGGCCAGTTGGGTCCAGTGGGCCAGGTCGAAGTCGGCACGCGGATTGCTCTCCGGCAGCCGCCACGCTGCCTCATGGTGGCCTGCCTCCATGAGGAACGCGTTGAGATGCAGTTCCCGTCCCGCGGCGGTCATGACTGCTTCGAGCTGTCGAAGCCGTCCGGAAGCAGGTTGTCGGTGATAGTGGTGATGTCGACCTCCTTGGTGATCTCACCGGCCGCGAAAAACGCGTCGCTGAGCGCCTGTTGGGCCTTGACGTCCTCGGGTAGCACCTGGGTGATCTTGAACGGGTACGAGTCGACGGTTGTCCTGGCGTCCTCCAAGGAGACACCGGTCTCCTTCGCGATGGCCTTGGCGTATTGGTCGGGATTCTGCTGGGCCCAGTTGAAGATCCGCGCGACGCGAGTGAGAAGGTCCGCGAGGGCGGCCCTGCGGTTCGGGTCGCCCAGCGATTTGTCGGTCGCCACGTAGTAGTTGTTGACCTGGTCGATCGGCGGAACGCCCTTGGCGATGATGCGGGCGCCGTCCTTGACCGCGATCGCCGACGGCGGATTCCAGATCGACCAGGCGTCCACCTTGCCGGAGTTGAATGCCGTGGCGCCCGCCGCCGGGCTGAGGTAAACCAGTTGGACGTCCTTGGGTGTCAAGCCCACGCTTTTGAGGGCGAGTAGCGCCAAGCCGTGGGCCGAGCTGCCCTGCGGGATGGCCAGCTTCTTGCCCTTGAGGTCCGCCAGCGTTTGGATTGGCGATCCGTTCGGCACGATGATGTTCTCGGCGGCCTTGGTCTGGTCGGCGCCGCGCTGCACGGCGACGATCTTGAAACCGAATTGCTTTGCCGCGCCGGTGATCGGCGGAACGTCGCCGACATAGCCGAGGTCGATATCACCGGTTGCGGTCGCCTGTACCAGCGGCGGACCGTAGTCGAAGCGGGCGAACTTGACCTTGTACGGCGCATCGTCGAATGCGCCGGTCACCTTCGACAATTCCTCGCTGCCGTCGCCGCCGTTGTCACCGATGGTGAACGTGTACTGGCTCCATTCGGGGTGGCTGGCTGCCGTCGAACCGCCCGCGCTGCTCAGCGGGGCGTC
>DASQCE010000337.1:0-7920 GCA_035634855.1 Mycobacterium sp. | reverse complement strand
TGCTGTACGCGCTGGTGCGGGCGACACGGCCGAGCACCATCGTCGAGTTCGGCATGTCCTTGGGGATCTCGGCGATCCATCTCGCATCGGCGGTGCGCGACAACGGCAGCGGTCGCGTCGTCACCACGGAACTCAGCGGGGCGAAGGTGACCGCGGCGTCCAAGACGTTCGCCGAGACAGGGCTCGACGATCTCATCACCGTGCTGGAGGGTGATGCGCTGACCACGCTGGCCGATGTCGACGGCCCGGTCGGGCTCGTGCTGCTCGACGGCTGGAAGGAGCTGTACCTTCCGGTGGCCAAGCTGCTCGAGCCGAAACTGTCGGCGGGGGCACTGATCGTCGCGGACAACACGTCGATGGACGACACCAAGCCGTACCTGGAGCACGTGCGCGATCCGGGTAACGGCTACGTGAGTGTGAACTTCCCTGTCCGCGAGGGTGACAGCATGGAGATCAGCTGCCGCGCGATCACTTGAGCGCGTCGAGGAACGCGGCGATGCGTGCGCGTGTTTCGTCCGACTTCCAGAGCGCGCGCACATTCGCATCCACCTCGGCACTGGCGTCGATCGCCTCGCGGGCGTGCCGGTGTAGCTGCTCCTTCATCGCGGCATAGGCGGTGGGCCCGTGCTGCCCCAGCGTGCGAGCAATCCCGTCGGCTCGGCTGAGCAGGTCATCCGGCGCGACGATTTCATGGATCCAACCGCGCCCGGCCGCAGTGCGCGCATCGATGTTGTCGGCCTGCAGGACGGCACGTGTCACCGAAGGGCCCATCGCGTATCGGCATATCTCGAGCGCCGCGACGGGGAACGGCACACCGACCGCTACCTCGCTGAGACCGATCAGGCCTGTAGACATCAGCCGGACGTCGGCGGCCATCGCCAGTACGCAGCCCCCGGCGATGGCGTGCCCGTTGATGGCAGCGACCACGGGTGCCGGGTGGTCGAAGACCGCGAGGAACGCTGCGGAGACCGCGGCAAGAAAGCGGTCGGTGTAGGTGGCTCCCCCGTCGAGGATCGCGCGCAGGTCGACGCCCGCCGAGAAACAGGCACCCGCCCCTGTCAGGACGATCGGCCCTTCGATGCTGCGCATGATGGCGACCGCGTCGTCGACGAGCTTGAGATCAAATGCGTTCACGGGCGGATTGTCGATTCGGACGGTTGTCACGCCGTCGGCGAGTTCTGCGTCCATCACGGATACCTACCTCCGCCGTTTCTTGGCTTCCTTCACCACCGCCGCCGCGTCGCGACTGGACTGCTTGCCCTTGTCGTAGGCGTCTTCGGCTGCCGCCAACGCGCGTTCGGCATCCTGCAGTCTTCTGCGCGCATCGTCGCGACGCAGCCGCGCGGCCGCGAGGTCTGATTGCAGCTCGGGCAGCGCGGCGTCCGCATCGGCTTTGGCGCGCTCGGCGGCGGCCAATGCCGCCCGCGCCTTCTCACGTTCGCGCCGCGCGGCGTCGGGCTTGTCGTCGCGCGTTTTGTCGCGCTCCGGCTTTTCGGTCGGCTCCTTGCGCGCGGCGGACTTGCGTGTCGTGGTGAAAACCATTGCCGTATCACCGAACTCGCCGAAGCCGGACCACTGCTCGGCCTTGGTCAACCTGCCAAGGCGAGACGCGACGTCCGGGTCGGCGATCGCGGCCTGCAAGGTTCCCGTGACGTCGTCGCGCAGCGCGGCGGTCGGATCGGCCAGCTCTGCTTCCTCGAATGCGGCCCGGGCCACGTCGTCGACCAGCCGGCGCTGCTCGGCGGACAACGCCCGGATACGGTCGCCGTCCATCGCAGCGTGGGCATCCTTCAGCCGCTCGCCGAGCCCGGCGAGCCGCGTCCTGATGTCCCGGTCCCGAAGCGCGAGCCGGTTGACGACCCATGCCGCCGTCGTGGGCTTGCGCGCGGCGGAGATCTGTTTGGCGGTGTCGTTATCGCCGCGCTGTTTCGCCGTTGCGGCGAGCTTTGTGCGCAGGGAGGTGAACTCCTCCGGCTTGATCTCGTACAGCTTGTCGAGTTCGTCGGCCATGGCTCCCATGATCTTCGCCGAGCGCACGGTTGTTGCGCGTAAACGTCGAGATGACCGGCAAACAAGCGTGCACTCGGCAACGATATGAGCCGTGAGCACTCAGCAGGCATTGGGCCCAGCCATCGTGGTCGGCGCACTCGGCGTGGTCTTCGGTGACATCGGCACCAGTCCGATCTACACGATCCAGACCGTGTTCAATCCCGGCGACCCGCATCCCGTGCCGATCTCCACGGACAACGTGTACGGCGTCGTGTCGACGATCTTCTGGTCGGTGATGATCATCGTCACGCTGACATACGTCATGTTGGTTATGCGCGCCGACAACAACGGCGAAGGAGGCATCATGGCGCTGATCACGCTGCTGCGCCGATGGACCGGCCAGCGCGGCCGCCGCACCGCGATGTTCCTTGCCGGCCTGGGATTGTTCGGCGCCGCACTGTTCTTCGGCGACAGCATGATTACGCCTGCGATCTCCGTGCTGTCCGCCGTGGAGGGCCTCAAGGTCATCCAGCCCGACTTCGAAGACTGGATCGTGCCGATCACCGCGGTGATCATCGTTGGGCTCTTCGCGTTGCAGCGGCACGGCACTGCCGCGGTCGGGCGATTCTTCGGGCCGGTGATGATCGCCTGGTTCGTGGCGATCGGCGCGTGCGGAGTGATGGGCATCGTCAACAATCCTGAGATCTTGAAGGCGCTCTCGCCCACCTACGCCGCGACCTTCCTGTCGGACCACTTCCACATCGCGTTCTTCTCGCTCGCCGCGATCGTGCTGTCGGTCACCGGAGCGGAGGCGCTGTATGCCGACATGGGGCACTTCGGCAGGAAGGCCATCACGTACGGCTGGCTCGGGCTCGTGCTGCCTGCCTGCACGCTGAGCTACTTCGGTCAGGGTGCCCTGGTGCTTGCCGACGAGTCGAAGGTGAGCGCGCCGTTCTTCCTGCTCACCCCGGAATGGGGGAGGATTCCGATGGTGCTGCTGGCCACCGCGGCGACGGTTATCGCGTCGCAGGCGGTGATCACGGGGGCGTTCTCGGTGGCGTCACAGGCGGCTCAGCTCGGCTACCTGCCGCGGCTGCGCATAGAACACACCTCGGCGTCGACGATCGGTCAGATCTACGTGCCGTGGATCAACGGTTTGCTGATGGTGATGGTGCTGATCCTCGTTTTCGCATTCCGTAGCTCCGCTGCGCTGGCTTACGCGTTCGGCATGGCGGTGACGGGCACGATCACCATCACCACCACGCTGTTTTTCTACTACGCCCACACCCGGTGGGGCTGGCGGCTGCCGTTGGTGCTGATCGGCGGAGGGTTCCTGTTGCTGGTGGACCTGATGTTCTTCGCGGCGAACCTGACCAAGCTCGTGCACGGCGCGTGGCTGCCACTGCTCATCGGCGTCGTCGCGTTCACGGTGATGACGACCTGGCAGAAGGGACGCGAAATCGTGACGCGGGCAAGGGAAAAGGCCGAGGGACCGCTGCGCGAGTTCATCAACGGCCTGCGCGACTGCAAGCCGCCGCTGGTGCGCATGTCCGGCACGGCGGTGTTCCTCAACCGCGGAAAAGAGACGGCGCCCCTTGCGATGCGCGCCAACGTCGAGCACAACCGGGTGCTGCATCGGCACGTGATCGTCATGTCGATCGACACCGTGCCGGTGCCGCGGCTGTCCGACGACGAGCGGATAACGATTGACGAGCTCGGCTACAAGCGGGACGGCGTCATCCACGTCAGCGCGTGCTACGGGTATATGGAGAGGCCGAACATCCCGGCCGCGCTGCGCCTGCTCGACCCCGCGCATACCGAAGGCAACATCGATGTCGATGCGGCGTCGTACTTTCTGTCCAAGCTCGAGCTGATGGCGGGTAAGGAACCCACGATGACGCCGTGGCGCAAGCGGCTTTTCATCGCGACGTCCTACATCACCGCAGACGCCGCCGGGTATTTCAGCCTGCCGCTGGACCGCACGGTGATCATCGGTTCCCGCATCGAAGTCTGAGGCTCAGTTGTCCTCGTCCTTGTCGTCCTTGTCTCTCTTCTCGTCTTTGTCCGCTTTGTCGTCCTTATCGTCCTTCTTTTTCGTGTCCTTGCCCACCTCGATCGTGGCCCAGTGACCCGGCGAGACGAAGACGCTCCACTCCCCGTCCTCACGGCCCAGCTTGAGTACACCTCCGTCGACTTCCCACTTGGTGCCGTCGTCGTAGTCGGACTCTTGCCCGTCGGTGTATGTGAGTTTGAACCCCATGATGAGGCCTCCGCTTCAGGTGGTTGCTCAAGTCGATGTCCTCTGAATACCCACATTCGCGCGTGCTCAGCCCAACGGAGACAGGCCCGCGGCGGAGAGCGTGTATGCGCGGTGGTCCGGCCGCCCGCCGGTGGCGATCTCCAACACGGACTTTCCGACCTGCTCCGCTGTGAGGGCGGGCAGCAGGGACTGGACGAACATGTCGACGTCGACGCCTTGCCGCTCGGCGTAGGCCGCGACGGCCTTCGCACCGAGTTCAGTCGACGGCGTCAACGCGGGCAGCACCGAGACGAACTCGATGCCAAGCCCCGCCCGTTCCGATTCGAGCGCGGCGTAGCCGGTTATGAATCTGACGGTGGCCTTGGCCCCCGCATAGCCGCCACTGAGCGGCGAGCCGTGGATCGCCGCGCCGCTGGAGAGCGCGACGACGGTGCTGCCGGGTGCCAACGGGCGCCGCAGTGCATGGCGGATCCAGTGGAATGCCTGCGCTACATCGACATTCCAGTTCCGGCTGAAGGACTCCCAGGTCTGCTCCTGCAGCGGGCTCATCCGGGGTGCAGCCCCGGCGCAGAGCACCAGAGTGCGCGGCTGGTGCTCGTCGATCAGGCGGTGTGCAGTATCGGGGTCGGCGGCATCCGCGGCGACTGCGGTGAAGTCGGCGAGTTCGCCGCGCAATGGGTCGAGTTGGGCACCGTCGCGGGCAACGCCGACGACGCGTGCGCCGGCTGCCGCGAGGGCAGCGGCGATGCCACGGCCGAATCCGCGACTGGCGCCTGTGACGATCGCTGTGGAGCCGGCCAGAGAGTTGTTGATTTGGTTCATATCGAGTCAGATACGCATCACGGGCGGGATTCATCGGTTCACCCGCGATGAATTCGAGTCACCGGGCGTATCTGTATTGAAGGAACAGCTTGAATTTTCGTCAGGTAGGAGAAGCCCCGCCGTGCCCGCTCAGCAGGAATTCATCGAACAAGCCGCTCCATTTCGCGCCGAGTTGATCGCGCACTGTTACCGGATGCTGGGCTCGGTACAGGACGCCGAGGACCTGGTGCAGGAGACATATATGCGGGGCTGGCGTGGCTATGAGGCGTTCGAGGGGCGTGCGGCGCTGCGGACCTGGCTGTACCGCATCGCGACCACCGCGTGCCTGCGCGCGTTGCAGAACCGTGCCCGCCGGGTGCTACCCGCCGGACTCGGCGCCGGGTCAGTCGACCCCGAGGTGGACATCGACGCGAGCAAGGCCGGATATCCGTGGCTGGAGCCGATTCCCGACACATTCACACCCGAGGCCGCGGTCACCGCCAAACAGAGCATCCGGTTGGCGATCGTGACGGCGCTGCAGGAACTACCTGCCCGCCAGCGGGCGGTGTTGATCCTGCGTGACGTCGTGCAGTTCAGCGCCGCCGAAGTCGCCGAACTGCTCGAGACGACACCTGCCGCCGTCAACAGCGCGCTGCAGCGGGCCCGGGCGCATCTCGCCGAAGTCGCGCCGAGGGACGACGACGTCACCGAGCCGGAAGACCGCGAGCTGTTGTCACTCGTCGAACGCTATTGCGCGGCATTCGAAAACGGCGACGTGGCCGCACTCACCGCGCTGCTGCAAGCCGACGTCAAACTCGAGATGCCGCCGTTCGCCGTGTGGTTCACCGGGCGTGATGCGGTGACACGTTTCCTCTCCGCGCGCGCCTTCTCTGAGCCGGGCGCCGTTCTGATGATCCCAACGTCCGCGAACGGGCAACCCGCCGTAGCGGATTACCGGCGTGACGTCGACGGCGTGATGCGGGCCCACGCGATTCACGTCCTCACCCCTGGCGAGGACGGAATCACCGCGATCACGGTGTTTCTGGAGCCGGACCTGTTCGCAGTGTTCGGCATGCCCGCAAGCAGATGAGCGCCGTTGGGCGACCTCAATTACGGAACACCACCCACCGCATCGCGCTGTATATGAAGACAGCTTCGCAGGCTCCGGCCGCGATCCGCGCGACGTGATATTCGACGCCGAGGGCCGCCAGCGCACTGGACACGCCAAGGATGAACGCGAGGTAGTTCACCACGATCACCACCACGTACACCGCGAACTGCGGCCCCACCGCGGCGTGCGAGCGGAAATTCAGGACGCGGTTGAGGGCGTAGCTCAGCGTGAACGCGCAGGCATAAGCCACCGTCACGGCGACGACAAGCGCGACGCCCAGCCCGCCGTGCAGCAGTGTGAGAAGCGCCAGATCGAAGGCGAACGTGGCGCTGTTGAGCACGACGAAGCCCAGAAATGTCGGCGCCACAATCGAATCCAGCCCTAACGGCAGGCGGGCGACGGCGACTTCGCAGAGCCGGTGGAAGCGCTCGATCGGCCGCGGGGACGCTTCGGACTCCACGCTCATGCAGCCACGCTGACATGGGCAGGTGGCTATTGGCTGAGCACAGGGCAAACGTCAGGCGACGTCAGGCGACGCCGAACTGTGTGAGCAGATCGGTTGTCCGCCACCAGATCAGCAGGGCGAACAACACCAGGAGGGCGACCATCGCCGAAATCTGGATCAGTGTGCGCCGCTCGCGCGGCGCGTACGCATATGCGGCGGCGACCACTGCTCCGGTGACCAGCCCGCCGATGTGCCCCTGCCAACTGATGTTCTGCCCACCGAGAAGCGGAATCACGAACGTGAATGCCAGGTTGATCACGATTAGTCCGATCACCCACCGGACGTCCAGGTTGAGGCGCTTGCCCACCACGAACCAGGCGCCGAAGAGGCCGAACACCGCACCGGATGCACCCGCGGTCGCCGCGTTGAGCGGTGAGAGCAGGTAGACCAGGACCGAACCGCCCAACGCGCTCAAGGCATACAGCGCACTGAAGCGCAGCCGGCCCAGCCAGGCCTCCAGCGGTGGTCCCACGACATAGAGCGCGTACATGTTGAACAGCAAGTGCGTGATGCCGTAGTGCATGAACGCCGAAGTCAGCAGTCGGTACAAATCGCCGTCGGCGACGGCGGGCGATCGCAGCACGAGTTCGCTCTGCATGTTCGGCGACACCGTCTGAAGGACGAACATCACCACGTTGATTGCGATCAGCGTGTAGGTGATCACCGGCGTGGTCTTCTTCTGTTGCGCTCCGCCGAAGACGGTCTGCGACACGCGCACCGTCTTCGCCCCCTCGCGCACGCACTCCTCACACTGGTGACCGACGGCCGCGTCGCGCATGCACTCCGGGCAGATTGGCCGGTTGCACCGCGTGCAGCGGACGTACGTCGCGCGGTCGGGATGCCGGTAGCAGGTCGGCGTCGCCTGCGGAGCGCCCGGGAAGCTCACAGCGTGCCGAACAATTCGATCCAGTTGCCGTCGGGATCGGCGACGAACATCCAGCCCATGCCGGGCACCGGAGCGAACTCGGTCACCGGTTCGACCACCTCGTACCCGGAATCGCCGAACGCCTCGGCCACTGCCCGCAGGTTCTTCGCCCCGACCGTGAAGTACCTGACGCCGGCTTGGGCGCGGCCGCCGCCGGCAGCGGCCGGCGCGCGCGGTGGCGGGTCATAGGTGACGAGCTTCACCACGCCACTGCCGAGCGAGTACCGCCGCTGCGACCCGCCGGGGAACTCGACTTCGCCCTGGAACTCCAATTCGAGGAAGCCCTCGTAGAACGCGACCATCGCGTCGAGGTTGGTGGTGACAAGACC
>DASQCE010000336.1:0-5656 GCA_035634855.1 Mycobacterium sp. | reverse complement strand
GCAACGGCATGTCGCTGATGATCTTCGCAGGTATCGCCGCGCGCATCCCGATCGAAGGCAAGACCATCCTGGACAGCCGCGGCGGCCTGGTGTTCGCCGCGGTCTGCGTGGCCGCACTGATCATCGTCGTCGGCGTGGTGTTCGTCGAGCAGGGCCAACGGCGCATCCCCGTGCAGTACGCCAAGCGCATGGTGGGCAGGCGCATGTACGGCGGCACATCTACATACCTGCCGCTCAAGGTCAACCAGGCCGGCGTGATCCCTGTCATCTTCGCGTCGTCGCTGATCTACATCCCGCACCTGATCACCCAGCTGATCACCAGTGGAAAGCCGGACGCGAGCAACGGCTGGTGGCCGCGGTTCGTCGCCAACTACCTGACCAATCCCGCCGACCCCGTGTACATCGCCATCTACTTCGGCCTGATCATCTTCTTCACGTACTTCTACGTGTCGATCACGTTCAACCCCGACGAACGTGCCGACGAGATGAAGAAGTTCGGCGGCTTCATCCCCGGCATCCGCCCCGGCAAACCGACCGCCGACTACCTGCGCTATGTGCTTAGCCGGATCACCCTTCCAGGCTCGATCTATCTGGGCGTGATCGCCGTGCTGCCGAACCTGTTCCTCGAAATCGGAAACGGCGGCGGCGTACAGAACTTGCCGTTCGGCGGAACTGCGGTTCTGATCATGATCGGCGTCGGATTGGATACGGTCAAACAGATCGAGAGCCAGCTGATGCAACGCAACTACGAAGGGTTCCTGAAGTGAGAGTCGTTCTACTCGGGCCGCCAGGTGCGGGCAAAGGCACGCAGGCGCTGAAACTGTCCGAGAAGCTCGGCATTCCGCAGATCTCGACGGGGGACCTGTTCCGCAAGAACATCAGCGAGGGCACCCCGCTGGGGATCGAGGCCAAGCGCTACCTCGACGCGGGCGATCTGGTGCCATCGGAGTTGACGAACAAGCTGGTCGAAGACCGGATCCAAGATGAGGACGCGGCTGCCGGGTTTATTCTCGACGGCTACCCGCGCTCGGTAGAGCAGGCCAAGGCGCTCGACGAGATGCTCAAGAACCACAACACCAAGCTCGACGCGGTGCTGGAGTTCGCCGTCTCCGAGGAGGAACTGTTCGAGCGGCTGAAGTCCCGTGGCCGCGCCGATGACACCGAAGAGGTCATCCGCAACCGGATGCAGGTGTACCGCGACGAGACCGAGCCGTTGTTGGAGTACTACAGCGCCAACAACCTGCGGACGGTCGACGCGGTGGGCGCGCTGGATGAGGTGTTCGCCCGGGCACTGCGGGCGCTCGGTCGGTGAACCGACCGTCAAACTCGGTCGGTTGAACCGACGATCGAATAGGGGCAAGTGTCGATGATCGGCCTTCCGGGGCTGCGCAACCGAAAGGTCGTCGCGCAGCGCAACGCCGGTGAACTCGATGCGATGGCAGCGGCCGGGTCGCTGGTCGCCGCCGCCCTTCTGGCCGTCCGGCGGGCGGCCGCGCCGGGGGTGTCGACGCTGGCGCTGGACGAGATAGCCGAAGCAGTCATCCGCGACGGCGGCGGTGTCCCGTCCTTTCTGGGTTACCACGGATTTCCGGCGAGCATCTGCGCGTCGGTAAATGACCGTGTGGTGCACGGGATTCCGTCGGCGACCGAAACCCTTGCGCTGGGGGATCTGGTGTCCATCGACTGCGGGGCGATCCTCGACGGCTGGCACGGTGACTCAGCGATCACGTTCGGCATCGCGACGCTGATCCCCATCGACGAGGCACTGTCGCAGGCCACCCGAGAGGCGATGGAAGCCGGAATCGCCGCGATGCTGCCCGGCAACCGGCTCACCGACGTGTCGTACGCCATCGAGGCCGAAACGCACGCGGCCGAGGCGCGTTTCGACCGCAAATTCGGCATCGTCGCTGGTTACGGCGGTCACGGCATCGGCCGCCAGATGCACATGGACCCCTTCCTGCCCAACGAGGGCGCCCCCGGCCGCGGGCCCTACCTGGCGCCGGGTTCGGTGCTGGCGATCGAACCGATGCTGACCCTCGGCACCACGAAGACCGCTGTGCTGGAGGACGAATGGACCGTGGTCACCGCCGACGGTTCCCGCGCCGCGCATTGGGAGCACACCGTCGCCGTCACGGACGATGGGCCGCGAATCCTCACCGTTTAGTACGGATCTTCAGCCAAACAGCCGCGGGGCTGCCAGGCCCCGCGTAGTAATGAACCGGATCACCGCCAACGTCGTATCAAAGGCGGAGGTTGGTTAATGGACGATCCAGAGGCCGCCATGATGCGGGTGCTCTATGACGAGCACGCCGCAGCTTTGTGGCGTTATGCCCTGCGGCTTACTGGTGATCAAGCACGTGCGGAGGACGTGGTGCAAGAGACGCTGCTTCGGGCTTGGCGCCACCCCGAGGTGACCGACGAGGTCGAGCGGTCGGCCAGGGCGTGGCTGTTCACCGTGGCGCGCAACCTCATCATCGACGACCGTCGCAGCGCGCGGTACCGCAACGAGTCCGGGACACCCGACCTCGAGCAGGTCGCTGACCGCGCCGCACCCGACGAGGTGGACTCTGCATTGGACCGATTATTGCTGAGCACGGCCTTGAGCCAGCTGTCCGAGGAACATCGCGCGGTGATCCGCCGGTCCTACTACCAGGGCTGGACCACCGCACAAATCGCCAACGATCTGCAGATCGCGGAGGGCACGGTGAAATCCCGGCTTCACTACGCGGTTCGGGCGTTGCGACTCAATTTGCAAGAAATGGGGGTGACGCGATGACACAATTCGGTTTTCCCCTAGGTGGTGATCTGGTGGACGGCGATCGGTACGTGACCTGGGACGCGGCCTATGTCCTCGGTTCACTGACGAGCAATGAACGCCGCGAGTACGAGGCCCATCTGGAAACCTGTGCGCGCTGCCGATCGGCAGTCGCGGAGATCAGCGGCATCCCGGCCCTGCTGGCGATGCTGGACCTCGAGGACGTGCGTGCGCTTGATGACAAAGCGCCGGAAACCCCGCCGCTTCGGCCTGAGGTGCTCGACTCGGTTCTCGACAAGGTCCGGTGGCGCCGCCGGCGGTCCCGCTGGCTGACTTCGGCCGCGGTCGGGGTGGCCGCCGCGCTGCTGGCGGTCGGTGTGGTGATCGCCATCCGGCCCGAGATCGTGGGCCTGGAGAACTACACGCCACAGCAAACCACCCAAGCGCTGGACATGACCAAGGTTTCGGAAACACCGATCAACGCGTCGATCTCACTGACCGGCTACGGTTGGGGCACTCGCATCGACATGGCGTGTTCTTACGGTGACTGGGGCCAGAGCGGCAATACCCTTCCGCAGAATCTCGGCATGGTCGTGGTGGGCCGAGACGGCAGCCACACCGAGGTCGCGACATGGCTGGGGCTGTCCGGCGCAACTGCATTGCCAAGTGCCACGACCCCGATGCAGAAGGACGAAATCGCTGCGGTGCAACTGGTTTCGTCCGATGACGGGAAGGTCCTGCTCGAAAAGCACCTGTGATCCCGGCCACTCTGTGAACCCAACTCCGTCGCGAGTCGTGTCAGTGGTAGGGGCGGGAGAACGGGTGAGATATGGCCAAAAGGCATCGGGTCGTCGACCATATCGTCGAGCATCTCGCGGCGAGCGGCGTCGACTACATCTTCGGTGTCGACGGCGCCAACATCGAGGACCTCTACGACGCCGCCTTCTTCCGTGACGACATCACCGCGGTGCTGGCCAAGCACGAGTTCTCCGCCGCCACGATGGCCGACGGTTACAGCCGCAGCGGCGGCGGGCTCGGCGTGGTGGCCGCGACCTCGGGCGGCGGCTGCCTGAACACCGTGCCGGGGCTGGGCGAGGCGTTCGCCAGCCGGGTGCCGGTGCTGGCGTTGATCGGCCAACCGCCGACCACGCTCGACGGCCGGGGCTCCTTCCAGGACACCAGCGGCCGTAACGGCGCGCTGAATGCAGAGGCGCTGTTCTCCGCGGTTTCGGTGTTCTGCCGGCGGGTGGTGCGGCCCGCGGACATTCTCTCGGCGCTGCCCGAGGCGATCGCGGCAGCGCGAACCGGTGGGCCAGCAGTATTGTTGCTGCCCAAGGACATTCAGCAATCCGAGGTCGGTCCCAACGGTGTCGGATTCGAACGGGCCGCGACACAACTGAGCGATCCCGTGGCGATCGCATACGCACTGCGGCGCGCCGACGGGCCGATCACGATCATCGCCGGTGAGCAGGTCGCCCGCGACGACGCGCGCGTTGAACTCGAGCAGCTGCGGGCGATGTTGCGCGCCAGGATCGCCACCGTGCCCGACGCCAAGGACGTCGCAGGCACGCCAGGCATGGGATCGTCGTCGGCGCTGGGTGTCACCGGAGTGATGGGCCACCCGGGCGTCGCCACCGCAGTCGCCAACGGCGCCTTGTGCCTGCTGGTGGGCACCCGCCTGAGCGTGACGTCACGCGGCGGGCTGGACGACGTGCTGGCGTCGGTGCCCGTCTTGTCGATCGGATCGGCGTCGCCGTATGTGGCATGCGCCCACATGCACACCGACGACCTGCGCGGATCGTTATCGCAGCTGACGGCGGCCCTATCGGGGAACGGCAGGCCGCTCGGTGTGCGGGTGCCCGACGCGGTGCCGCACACCGAGCTGCAGCCGCCGCGGTTCAGCGGTCCCGGGATCCGCTACCGAGACGCGATGTCGGCGCTGGACGCGGTGCTGCGGGACGGGACCGACGTCGTCGTCGACGCGGGAAACATCGGCGCGTCGGCGATTCACTACCTGCCGGTGAGGCGCGACGGCCGGTTCATCGTCGCTCTCGGCATGGGCGGTATGGGGTACAGCTTTGGAGCCGGCGTCGGCGTGGCGTTCGGGCGAGCGAGCGCCCGCGCCAAGGGCGACCGGCAGAGGCGGCGAACGGTCGTCATCGCCGGCGACGGCTCCTTCCTCATGCACGGCATGGAGATCCACACCGCGCTGCAGTACCGGCTGCCAATCACGTTCCTGCTCTTCGACAACCATGCGCACGCGATGTGCGTGACGCGGGAGCAGCTGTTCTATGACGACCTGTACAGCTACAACCGGTTTGGGCCAAGCCGTTTCGGCGCCGGGCTGGCCGCCATGTTTCCGGGCCTGCAGTCGGTCGATGTCGACGACATCGACGAGTTGCCCGACGCGATGCGCACCGCGCTGGACGCCGACGGCCCCTCCGTCGTTGCGGTCGAGTGCTCGCCCGACGAAATCCCGCCCTTTGCAGCCTTTCTCGGCAATGGCGCCGCGAGTCAACCTCCCATCTCAAAGGAGAACCCTTCTTATGTCGCTTCCCGCGCTTGATGACATCGTCGCCCACAGGGGCACTGCCGATCCGATCGATGACGTGGTCCGCATAGAGACCTCGCCTCGGGAGAAGGCAACCCCCATCATCATGGAGATGATGCGGTCGGTGTATCCGCACGACGAGGTGTTCGGTGAATTCTGCACCGTCAACAACTATGTCGACTGTCCACCGGATGAGCTGTTCGACTACCTGGCCGACACCCGCTGCCTCGAGGAGTGGACGTACAGCCTGCGAGGATTCACCCCGACCGAGGAACCCGGTCTGTGGCTCGCCTATGACCGATTGGGTTCGGAGACAAAGATCTTCACGCGTACGGTCGCCAACAGGGACG
>DASQCE010000335.1:0-8233 GCA_035634855.1 Mycobacterium sp. | reverse complement strand
AGCTCCTCGATCTGTGCGTCGGTGATTCGTTCGGCAGCCGTCGCCGCGAGCTCCTTGGCGATGGTGGCCTGCAGCCAGAAGATGTCCTCGATGTCGCCTCGCGACAGCGGCACCACCACATGCCCTCGGTGCGGCTCGAGCCGCACCATGCCCTCGCCGCGCAGGGTGCGCAGCGCCTCACGCACGGGTGTGATGCTGACCCCGAGCGCAGCAGCCGTCTCGTCGAGCCTGATGAACGTTCCGGGCCGCAGCGCGCCGGTCATGATGTCGGTGCGCAGACGGGCGGCGACCTCGTCGGAAAGCTGCTCGCGCCGTACCGCCCGGCGCCGCTGCGAGCGGGGCCTGGCGGGTGCGTTCATGGCTCTCTCCGTTGCCTGGCGTGGGGTTGTACCCGAGCCGCCGAGGCCATAGTGTGACCGTGGCAACACAATGTTTGATCAAATATCAACGCCGCGCAACCCGCCCCCGATGGAGCATGAGCCGTTGACCGACACGTCTCCAACTGAGCAGCCGTATCTCGCGCGCCGGCAGAACTGGACCAACCAGCTCGCCAGGCATGCATTGATGCAGCCCGACGCCACGGCGTTGCGGTTCCTCGGTCACACGACGACGTGGCGTGAGCTCGACCGGCGGGTGACGGCATTGGCGGGCGCGCTGCGCCGGCGCGGGGTCGGCTTCGGCGACCGTGTGCTGATTCTGATGCTCAACCGCACCGAGTTCATCGAGTCGTTCCTCGCGGCCAACAAACTCGGCGCCATCGCCGTGCCGGTCAACTTCCGGATGACCCCGCCCGAGATCGCCTTCCTGGTCAGCGACTGCCAGGCCCGCGTGGTGATCACCGAAGCCGTGCTGGCCAAGGTGGCCACCGCGGTGCGTGACATCGACCCGACGCTGCAGACTGTCATCGTCGCAGGTGGCGGCACCGATGACGACGCCGCCGGCTACGACGACCTGATCTCGGAGCCGGGCGACGAGCCGCAGCCGGTGGACATCCCGAACGACAGCCCGGCGCTGATCATGTACACCTCCGGCACCACCGGCAGGCCCAAGGGAGCGGTTCTCACCCACAACAACATCGCCTTTCAGGCGATGACGAATCTCTTCACGATCAGCCCCGATATCAACCTCGACGTCGGCTTCATCGGGGTTCCGCTGTTCCACGTCGCAGGCATCGGCAACATGATCAGTGGCCTGCTGCTCGGCCTGCCCACAGTGCTCTACCCGCTCGGTGCATTCGACCCGGGCGCGCTGCTCGACGTGCTCGCCGCCGAGAAGGTGTCATCGATGTTCCTGGTGCCCGCCCAGTGGCAGGCGGTATGCGCCGAGCAGCGACTGAATCCGCGCAAACTTCAGTTGCGGGTGCTGTCGTGGGGTGCAGCACCCGCGTCGGATACCTTGCTGCGCGACATGGCCGAGTTGTTCCCAGGCACCCAGATCTATGCGGCATTCGGCCAGACGGAGATGTCGCCGGTGACCTGTATGTTGTTGGCGCAGGACGCAATTCGCAAGCTCGGCTCGGTCGGAAAGGTGATTCCGACGGTGGCCGCGCGAGTGGTCGACGACAACATGAATGACGTTCCCGTCGGCCAGGTCGGCGAGATCGTCTACCGGGCGCCGACGCTGATGGCCGGTTATTGGAATAACCCGAAGGCCACCGCCGAGGCGTTCGCCGGCGGTTGGTTCCACTCCGGCGACCTGGTCCGCCAGGACGAGGAGGGCTACGTCTGGGTCGTCGATCGCAAGAAGGACATGATCATCTCCGGCGGCGAGAACATCTACTGCGCCGAGGTCGAGAATGCCCTGGCGGGTCATCCCGCCATCATCGAGGTGGCGGTGATCGGGCGCCCTCACCCGAAGTGGGGCGAGGTTCCGATAGCGGTGGCCGCGGTCCATACTGATCTTGACCTGGGTGATCTCGATGAATTCCTCACCGAACGGCTGGCGAGGTACAAGCATCCGAAGGCGCTGGAGATTGTCGAGGCGCTGCCCCGCAACCCGGCTGGCAAAGTCCTGAAAACGGAACTGCGGGCGCGTTTTTGCGCACAAGGATTGATTGACGCTGGCGAAACTTCTACTCCGCCAACAGTTTCTGCTGCGGCACAAGACATTTAACGAACGGGGGTGGGTTTGCTAACGGTTACGGGCTCAATCCTGCCGATGCGGTACACGGCGGGTGCAGCATCGGGTACAGTCCTGTGGTCCGTCTCACTACCCGCGAGTAGGGAGACGGTGGTCACACACTCGGGGTTGGGGCAAGGAGGGTGCGTGGGACAGGGTCTGCCGCTGCCCCATGGCAGCGCCGGTTTCGTCGTGGGAGGCCACCGGTGACGGCGTCGACTGGTGTGGTCGGCTACGTCCGCGATCAGACCAGGCCGGCGCTGACGGCTGTCGGCGGCTTCGTCCGCATGTGCGTGCTGACGTTCAAGGCTCTGTTCAGGCCACCGTTTCAGTGGCGCGAGTTCATCCTGCAGAGCTGGTTCTTGTTCCGTGTGTCGTTCCTGCCCACCCTCGCGGTCTCAGCCCCGCTGACCGTGCTGCTGATCTTCCTGCTGAACATCCTGCTCGCCGAGTTCGGAGCCGCCGACGTCTCTGGCGCGGGCGCGGCGATCGGCGCCGTCACCCAGTTGGGCCCATTGGTGACAGTCCTGGTGGTGGCAGGAGCCGGGTCGACGGCCATCTGTGCCGACCTCGGCGCCCGCACCATCCGTGAGGAGATCGACGCCCTCGAGGTGCTCGGCATCGACCCGATCCACCGGCTCGTGGTGCCCCGCGTGATCGCGTCGACCTTCGTAGCGTTGTTGCTCAACGGTGCGGTGATCACCATCGGCCTGGTGGGCGGCTTCATCTTTGGGGTGTATCTGCAGAACGTCTCGGCCGGCGCCTACGTGTCGACGCTGACGCTGATCACCGGCCTTCCCGAAGTGCTGATCTCGGTAGTCAAAGCCACCGTCTTCGGCCTGATCGCAGGGCTGGTGGGCTGCTACCGCGGTCTCACGGTCTCGGGCGGCGCCAAGGGAGTCGGCACGGCTGTCAACGAGACGCTGGTGCTGTGCGTGATCGCGCTGTTCGCGGTGAACGTGGTGCTGACCACGATCGGTGTTCGGTTCGGAACGGGGCGTTGACGTGTCGACCACTCAGGTCCTGCGTTCTCGGTTCCCGCGGGGCGCCGCCGGTGCCGACAGATTGGTCGGTGCACCCGGACGGTTCCTCGACAGCGTCGGCCACGTCGCGTGGTTCGTCGTCACCGCGATGGGCTCGATCGGGCACGCGCTGCGTTACTACCGCAAGGAGACGCTGCGGCTGATCGCCGAGATCGGCATGGGCACAGGCGCGATGGCCGTTATCGGCGGTACCTCCGCGATCGTCGGATTCGTCAGCCTGTCCGGCTCATCGCTGGTCGCGATCCAGGGGTTCGCATCGCTGGGCAACATCGGTGTCGAGGCCTTCACCGGCTTCTTCGCCGCGATGATCAACGTGCGGTCTGCCGCACCACTGGTGTCGGGTGTCGCGCTCGCAGCCGTCGTCGGCGCCGGCGCCACCGCCGAGCTTGGCGCCATGCGCATCAGCGAGGAAATCGACGCGCTGGAGGTGATGGGCATCAAGTCGATCTCGTATCTGGTGTCGACGCGAATCATGGCCGGCTTCGTCGTGATCATCCCGCTGTACGCGATGGCGATGATCCTGTCGTTCTTGTCCGGTCAGGTGACCACCACACTGTTCTACGGCCAGTCGACGGGCACCTATCAGCACTACTTCAGCACGTTCCTGCGACCCGAGGACGTGTTCTGGTCGTTCTTCGACGCCATCATCATCTCGATCATCGTGATGCTGAACCACTGCTACTACGGCTATTTCGCAAGCGGTGGGCCGGTCGGCGTCGGCGAGGCGGTCGGCCGGGCCATGCGAGCATCCCTGGTGGCGGTGGCATTGGTGGTCCTGTTTGTTGCGTTGGCGCTCTACGGCGTCGACCCGAACTTCAACCTGACGGTGTAGCGAATGACCGCCCCGCTGAACACAAGACGCGAACCGCCATACAAATTGGCCGGTCTGGTGTTGACGCTGCTGACCATCGGTGTGTTGGTAGCGGCGTACGCGTTGTTCCGTGGCTACAACCTGGACCGCGAACAGCTGACCATGATCTCGTCGCGCGCGGGTTTGTCGATGGACCCGGGGGCGAAGGTCACCTACAACGGCGTGGAGATCGGACGGGTCGGCAAGGTCCAGGCGGTCACCGTCGGAGATCAGCCACGGGCGAAGATCGTCCTGGATGTGGATCCCAAGTACTTCAAGTACATCCCGCAGAATGTCATCGCCGATATCACCGCCACCACCGTGTTCGGCAACAAGTACATCTCCTTCACGTCGCCGAAAGACCCAACCCCGCAACGCATCACAACAAAAGATGTGATCGACGTGACGTCGGTGACCACCGAATTCAACACGTTGTTCGAGACTGTGGTGGATGTTGCACAGCAGGTCGACCCGGTGAAGTTGAACCAGACCTTGTCCGCAACCGCGGAAGCGCTCAACGGGCTCGGTGACCGGTTCGGCCAGTCGATCGTCCACGGCAACGAGATCCTGGCCGAGATCAACCCGCAGATGCCCCAGATCCGCCACGACAATCAACGACTCGCGGATCTCGGCGACGTGTACGCCAACGCGGCGCCCGACCTGTTCGACGGCCTGGAGCACGCGGTGACGACCGCGCGCACCCTCAACGAGCAGCAGGGCAACATCGATCAGGCGCTGATGGCCGCCGTCGGGTTCGGCAACACCGGCGGAGAAATCTTCGAACGCGGCGGGCCCTACCTGGTGCGCGGCACCGCGGACCTGGTGCCCACGTCGCAACTGCTCGACACCTACAGCCCCGCAATCTTCTGCACCATCCGCAACTTCCACGACGTCCAGCCCAAGGTCGCCGCATCGCTTGGCGGCAACGGGTATTCGCTGCGGACGGAGTCCGAATTCATCGGATTGGGAGCCGGTAATCCATACGTGTACCCCGACAACCTGCCGCGGGTGAATGCGCATGGCGGCCCCGAGGGCAGGCCGGGCTGTTGGCAGCCCATCACGCGTGATCTGTGGCCTGCGCCTTACCTGGTGATGGACACCGGTGCCTCCATCGCGCCGTACAACCACTTCGAACTCGGCCAGCCGATCCTGATCGAGTACGTGTGGGGACGCCAGATCGGGGAGAACACGATCAATCCATGAAAATCACCGGAACAGCTATCAAGCTCGGCATCTTCTCACTGGTGCTGTTGCTGTTCACCGCGATGCTCATCGTGGTGTTCGGCCAGATGCGGTTTGACCGCACCACGGGGTATTCGGCGATCTTCTCCAACACCAGTGGGCTTCGGACGGGCCAGTTCGTTCGAGCCTCCGGCGTTGAGGTCGGCAAGGTCTCCAAGATCGAGCTCATCGACGGTGGATCCAAGGTGCGTGTCGACTTCAGCGTCGATCCCTCGCTGCAGCTGTTCGACGGGACGACGGCCTCCGTCCGTTACCTGAACCTGATCGGCGACCGGTATCTGGAACTCAAGCGCGGCGAGAGCGACAAGCGCCTGCCTGCCGGCGGCACCATCCCGCTCGAACGCACCGAACCCGCGCTCGACCTCGACGCGTTGATCGGCGGGTTCCGGCCCTTGTTCCGGGCACTCGACCCCGACAAGGTCAACAACATCGCCCAGTCGATCGTCACGATCTTCCAGGGCCAGGGCGGCACGATCAGCGACATCCTGGACCAAACTGCGTCGCTGACATCGGCGCTGGCGGATCGTGACCAAGCGATCGGCGAGGTGATCAAGAACCTGAACACAGTGCTCGACACCACGGTCAAGCATCAGCAGCAGTTCGACGAAACCCTGCAGAACTTCCAGAAGCTCGTCACCGGGCTGAAGAACCGCGAGGATCCGATCGCAAGCTCGGTCGCCAACATCAGCGACGCGGCGGGCACGATCGCCGACCTGCTGGCCGACAACCGACCGCTGCTGCAGAGCACCCTCACCTATCTCGAAGGGGTTCAGCAGCCGCTGATCGACCAGCATGTCCAGGTCGATGACATACTGACTCGGCTGCCCACCGCGTTCAAGATCATCGGCCGGGCCGGTGGCATCTACGGTGACTTCTTCAACTTCTACGCCTGCGATATCTCGGTCAGGTTGAGTGGCAGGCAACCGGGCGGTCCGGTGCGAACGGTCAAGCTCTTCAGCCAGCCTTCGGGTAGGTGCACGCCGCAATGAGGACACTCGAGGGTTCGAACCGCGTTCGAAACGGGTTGCTGGGCATCGTCGTCCTGCTTATCGCTCTTGGTGTGGGGCAAAGCTTCGCCAGCGTGCCGATGCTGTTCGCGACGCCCACCTACTACGCCCAGTTTTCCGACACCGGCGGCATCAACACGGGCGACAAGGTACGCATCGCAGGCGTCGACGTTGGTCGGGTGCGATCCATGAACATCGACGGCGACAAGGTCGTCATCGGCTATTCGCTCGGGGGCACCCAGATCGGTACCGACAGTCGCGCGTCCATCCGCACCGACACCATTCTGGGTCGGCGCAACATCGAGATCGAACCACGCGGAACGAAACCATTGCGCGCCAACGGCATTCTGCCGCTCGGCCAGACCACCACGCCGTATCAGATCTACGACGCGTTCTTCGACGTGACCAAGGCGGCGTCCGGCTGGGACACCCAGACGGTGAAACGGTCGCTGAACGTGTTGTCGGAGACCATCGACCAGACCTATCCGCATCTGTCCGCCGCGCTCGATGGTGTCGCGAGGTTCTCGGACACCATCGGCAAGCGCGATGACCAAGTCAAACAACTGCTCGCCAACGCCAACAAGATCGCAGGCGTCCTGGGCAACCGCAGCGAGCAGGTCAACCAATTGCTGGTCAACGCGCAGTCGCTGCTCGCGGCGATCAACGAACGCAGCTACGCGGTCAGCATGCTGCTCGAGCGGGTGAGCTCGTTCTCCGAACAGGTGAAGGGCTTCATCGACGACAACCCGAATCTCAACCGCGTGCTCAAGCAGCTGGAAGCAGTCAGCGGCCTGCTGGTCAAGCATAAGTACGACCTTATGGACACGTTGACCACGGTGGCGAAATTCGTTGCGTCGCTTGGTGAGGCGGTGGCCTCCGGTCCGTTCTTCAAAGTCATGCTGGTGAACCTCCTGCCGGGGCAGATCCTGCAGCCGTTCATCGACTCCGCATTCAAGAAGCGCGGCATCGACCCCGAGAAGTTCTGGGGAGATGCGGGCCTGCCTGCCTGGAGGTTCCCCGATCCCAACGGGCAGCGATTCCCGAACGGCGCCCCGGCGCCGGGGCCGACGCCGCTCGAGGGCACACCGGAGCACCCCGGACCCGCGGTGCTCAAGGGCTCGCCGTGCTCGTACACGCCGCCTCCCGACGGCCTGCCACGACCCGGCAACCCGCTGCCGTGTGCCGATCTGACCACCGGTCCGTTTGGCGGCCCCGAATTCGGCCCGCCCGACGTGGTCACCTCAAACCCGAACCCGAACGGTCCCGGGTTCACGCCGGGTGTGCCCGCCGCGGCCATCCCGGGTCAGATGCCGCCCGACATGCCCGGCGCACCGGTGCCGTTGCCGCCGGCCCCGCCCGGCGCACGCACGGTCCCGTTGGGACCGCTGCCCGGACCGCCGGACTTCACGCCGGGCATCGCTCCGCTGCCGCCTGCGCTGACGGGTCCGCCGCCACCACCCGGACCGGGTCCAGACGCCGGCCCGGCGGGTACCCCGCCGATGCCAGGCAACCCGCCCTACCTCCCGCCCGGATCGTGGGGGGGCTGAGTAGATGTCGACAATCTTCAATGTCCGAAACCTGAAGTTGCCGGGCGTGTCTCGGGCTTCGGTGATCATCGGTGCGCTGGTCGTCGTGCTGGCGATCGTGGCGGCCATCGTCGGCTGGAATTTGTACAAGAAGCTGACCACCAACACCGTCGTCGCCTACTTCCCCGAGACGCTGGCGCTGTACCCCGGCGACAAGGTGCAGATCATGGGCGTCAAGGTCGGCTCGATCGACAAGATCGAGCCGGCAGGCGACAAGATGAAGGTGACGCTGCACTACGACAACAGTTTCAAGGTTCCGGCCAACGCCACCGCGTCGATCCTCAACCCGAGCCTGGTGGCGTCGCGCAACATCCAGCTCTCCCCCCCGTACACCGGCGGACCGGTGATGGAGGACAACGCGGTCATCCCGATCGACCGCACGCAGGT
>DASQCE010000334.1:0-4208 GCA_035634855.1 Mycobacterium sp. | reverse complement strand
GCATCCGGCCTTCGGCGATGCGCTGCGCGTGGTCAAGCAGGGTGGCGGCCTTGTTGCTGACGATGCGGCCGTCGTCGTCAGTCTGCATCGGGAGCTTGTTCGGCTCGAGGTGAGCGACCACCACATCGTCTTCCCAGCTCGCGAAGAACACCGACGAGCCGGGATCGCCCTGGCGTCCGGCGCGACCGCGCAGCTGATTGTCCAGCCGTTCGGTGTGGTGGCGGCCGGTGCCGATGACGTGCAGCCCGCCGAGTTCGGCGACTTGTTCCTTCTCGGCGGAGTGGTCGCCTACATCGGAGCCGCCCAGTCGGATGTCGGTGCCGCGGCCCGCCATCTGGGTGGACACGGTGACGCTGCCTAGCTTGCCGGCCTCGGCGATTACCGCGGCCTCCTCCGCATCGTTCTTCGCGTTCAGCACGACCGCTGGGATGCCTGCCTTGACCAGCCGCTCGTGTAGCTCCTCGGATTCGGCGACGTCGCGGGTGCCGACCAGCACGGGCTGCTCGGTCGCATGAATTTCTTTGATGTGGTCGACGATCGCGTCGTTCTTGGCGGCCGCGGTGATGTAAACGCGGTCGGCCTCGTCTTCGCGAATATTGGGAGTGTTCGGCGGAATTGGCGAGACACCAAGCTTGTAGAACTGGCGCAGCTGTTCGCCAGCGGCCAACGCGGTGCCCGTCATGCCGCACACCGTCGGATACCGGTTGATCAACGCCTGCACCGTGATGGTGTCGAGCACCTCGCCGGTCTCGGTGGTCTCCATGCCCTCCTTGGCCTCGACGGCGGCCTGCAGCCCGTCGGGCCAGCGCTGTAGCTGTGCGATGCGGCCGCGGGACGCGTTGATCAGGTGCACCGCGTCGTCGCGCACGATGTAGTGCACGTCGCGCTGCAGCAGCACGTGCGCGTGCAATGCGACGTTGACCTCGGTCAGGGTGGTGCCGACGTGTTCCTCGGAGTACAGGTCGATTCCGCCGAGTTTGGCCTCGAGCTTCTGCGCGCCCGCGTCGGTGAGATGCACGTTGCGGTTGTCGGCGTCGGTGTCGTAGTCCTTGCCCGCGATCAACTCGCCGACGAGCCGGATGATCTCCACCTTCGGCGTCTCGCGGTGCGTGGTGCCCGCGAGGACCAAAGGCACCAGCGCTTCGTCGACGAGCACCGAGTCGGCCTCGTCGATCAGCGCGACGTCGGGGTTCGGCGAGACGAGATCGTCGACGTCGGTGACCAACTGGTCACGCAGCACGTCGAAGCCGATCTCGTTGACCGAGGCGTAGGTGATGTCGCACTTGTATGCCTCGCGCCGTTCGTCTGCCGTCGATTCGCCGGTAATCCAGCCGACCGTCAGCCCCACGGACTCGATCAGCGGGCCCATCCATTCCGCGTCGCGCCGGGCCAGGTAGTCGTTGATGGTGATGACGTGCACGTTGCGCCCGCCGAGCGCGTAGCCGGCCGCGGCGATCGCGCCAGACAGTGTTTTACCCTCACCAGTGGCCATCTCGACCACGTCGCCCGCCAGCATCCGAAGGGCGCCCAGCAGCTGGACGTCGAACGGCTTCAGCGTGGTGGTCCGCTCCGATGCGTCGCGGGCGATCGCCATGAACTGCGGGATGTCCGCGGAGTCGGCCAGGTCGTCGAGATTCAGCAGCTGCGCGGCCTTGCGCAGCTGTTCGTCGCCGAGGTCGGCGGCCTTTTCGTCGAACTCCGCCGAGTCGCGCACCTGCGACATCGAACGGGCCTGGTCCTTATCCGTGCTGGCGCCGAGCAGCTTCCAGAACCGGTTGCCGACACGACCTGAGGTGCGGGTTTTCGTCTTCGCCACACATTTACGGTACGCGGCTCGCCAACTACCGAGACCGCTGTGGTTCGTAGTGGGCCTCGGCGCAGCTGCTGCTGCTCACCAGATTGAGTACGCGGCCACCGCGGGCAGGTTATCCCCCGTCGCAGGCGTGCGGTCGCGGAGTGAAATCGATGCGCACTGAATCGCCGACCGGCTCGAAGCCGATGCGCTGGTAGATGGCGTTGGACACCGGATTGGCGAGATCGGCGAAGAGCACAACGTCCGGCGTGCCGCTGCGGTGTGCCAGATCTGCGGCCGCGGCAGTGACGGCCGAGCCGTAGCCGTTGCCACGCCGGGCCAGCGGCGTGAAGACCGGCCCGATCCGCGATACGTCGGCCGCGGCTGCGCGCAGCATGGCCATGCTTACCGGTGTGCCGTCGACATCCCACAACACGAACCGGTCGTCGACAACCTTCGCGTTGTCGACGAACCGCTCGCCCGCCCCGTCGTCGCGGACATGGCTGAAGGTTTCTTCGAAGAACAACTCCACCCAGTCCACGAGTTGCCCGCGGTCGTCTTCGGTGGCGAGTCGCGAGTTGCCAGTCACGGCGTTCGGCGCCCGCAACGTCCCCAAGCGATACAGCCGCTCTTCGGTACTGATCCTTCCGGCTCGTCCTGTAGCCGCATTCCATGCGTCCGCGAACGCAACGGCGCTCGGACGCTGGCCGCGGACTCCCGTCAGATCGGTACGCCACTCAGCCAGTTTGCCGACGACTGGATCCATCGCATTGACGGGAATTCCATTGCACGCTAGAGGGTATGGCGGTGTCTGCAAGGCGGCGCCGACGGGCGTGCCGTCTCCCCACACGGTGAGCAGCAGCGAGTCGTCGGGAAAACTGTCGGCCCGCAGGAGAGTCAGCTCGATGGTGTGTGCAACCGGGTCGCGTCGATACAACGGCTCCGCGACAGCGCGGAACTCGTCGACCGAGTCATGCCGCTTCACATCCACGTCTCCAGGATCGGCGCCAAAGTCGAAGGAGTCCACCGAATTACGGCCGGCGAACGACCGCATTTGTACAGATTTCCACGGCGTATCGTGCGCAGACGCGGTCGCTCGCGGGGATGAGGTCAGGCCAGATTGGAGCGGCGGGGGTACGCCACACCCGGGTCGGTCAGCGCGTTGACCACAGCAGGCAGCCCCGCATCGAACGCACGCTTCAGCGCGGGTCGGAGCTCCGCAGGTGTCGACACCAGTTCGCCGTGCCCGCCGAGCGCGGTCACCACCTGGTCGTATCGGGTACCGGGCCGCAGCTCGGCGACCACGGAGTAGCCGTACAGCATCTCCATCGGATGCTTCTCCAGCGCCCAGATCCCGTTGTTGCCGATCACCGACACGACATGAACACCGTGGCGCACCAACGTGTCCCACTCCATGCCGGAGAAGCCGAATGCGCCGTCACCCTGCAACAGCACCACCTGCCGGTCGGGCCGGGCAAGTTTGGCGGCCAGTGCATAGCCGGGGCCCGAACCAAGGCAGCCGAACGGACCGCTGTCCAGCCACGCGCCCGGCACGTAGCTGTCGATGACCCGACCGGCGTAGGAGCCGAAGTCGCCCGCGTCGATGACGACGATCGCGTCGCGGTCCAGCATCGGTTTGAGCTCGGCATATACCCGCATCGGGTGCAGCGGGGTGCGGTCGTCGTCCAGCTCCGCCGCCTCGGCCGCCCGCGCGGCGCTCTCGACCGCGCGCAGATCCCCTATCCAGCCCTGGTGCTCGCCGACGGTCGCGCCCCCCAGCGCCGACAGGATGCCGCTCAGATTGCCGTAGAGCCCGGCCGCGACGTCGCGCGGATGCGGACGGTCGGGTTCGGCGCGGTCGGCGACGATCAGTTTGGTCTGCGCGCCGAACACGCCGCCGAAGCCGAGCCGGAAGTCCATCGGCACCCCGACCACGACAGCAACATCGGCCTCCCCCAACGCTTTTGACCGAGCCCGTGAGAACGCCAGGTCGTGATCGGCGGGCACCGTGCCGCGCGCCATGCCGTTCATCAGCACCGGGATGCGCAGGGATTCGGACAGCGCCCGCAATTCCTTCTCAGCATGCCCCCACCACACGTTGGTGCCCGCCATGATCACCGGTCGCTGCGCCTCGGCCAGCAGTCGGACCGCGGTGTCCAAGGCATTCCCGTCCGGGGCGGCCGGAGCCGGTGGATCGGCCAGCGCGCCCGGGCCGCCCGCGTCCTGCGCCTCGCTGAACACGTGATCCATCGGGAAATCGATGAACGAGACGCCGGAAGGTGCACCGACCGCGGCCCTGAGCGCATCGTCGATCAACCCGCCGACCGCGTCCGCCGACTGTGCGGTCGCGACGAACCGCGTCAGCGGCGCCACGAACGGCACGTGGTCGATCTCCTGCAGCGACCCCTGTCCCCAG
>DASQCE010000333.1:0-3429 GCA_035634855.1 Mycobacterium sp. | reverse complement strand
ATGATCTCGGCCAGCTCACCCTTGCGGGCGTTGAGCAATTCGCGGAACGAGAACAGAATCGCCGAGCGCTTGGCCAGCGAGGTGTCCCGCCACGCCGGAAACGCCGCCGCCGCCGCGTCGATCACCGCACGCGCATCCTCGACGGTGGCCAGCGCCACCTGCCCGGTCACCTCGCCGGTGGCCGGATTCGTCACCGGCTGCGTGCTACCGCTGCCCTCGAAGGCCTTGTTGTTGATCCAGTGGGTAATGGTGTTTGTCATGTTGTGTTCCTATTTGCGGTATTTCGATACGTACTCGGACATGGTGGCCAGTTGATAGCGCGAAACCTCGTGGGCGTGCTACGCGAGTTCGTCGGACAGCTTCTTCGGGTCGGTGGGCAGATAGCCGTACGGCCCCAGCGCGATCCACTGATAGCCGGAGTCGGCCACTTCGTCGAGGAAGCGGGTATACGACGTCTGATTGGGATCGTCGGGGAACCACACGCCCCACGAGTCGGGTGCTGAGCCGACGAGGATGGTGCTCACCTGTCGGGTACTCCTTTCCTGTCTAGCTGTCGGCGGGGCGCACCAGCGGGCGCTGGATCTTCTTCCACTCGGCGTATGTCTCGTAGGCCGCTTGGGTGGACTGCAAGGCCGAAACCTCGCTCACCGGAACGTCCCACCACGACTGGCTGTCCGGTGCGTACACCAGCGGATCGGTCTCGACATGGATGACGGTGGCGTGCTCATTGGCCTTGGCCACCTTGACCGCATCGGTGAACTCGGCGGCCGTCGTCACGCGGATCACCTCGGCCCCCAGGCTGGCCGCGTTGGCCGCCAGGTCGACCGGCAGTTTGGCGCCGTCGAGACGCCCGTCCTCGCTGCGGTAGCGGTACGAGGTCCCGAATCGCTGCGAGCCCAACGACTCCGACAGCGAACCGATCGAGGCGAAGCCGTGGTTCTGCACCAGCACCACGATCACCTTCACACCCTCCTGCACCGCGGTGACCAGTTCGGTGGCCATCATTAGATACGAGCCGTCGCCGACCATGATGAAGACGTCGCGGTCGGGGCTGGCCATCCTGATGCCGATGCCGCCGGCCACCTCGTATCCCATGCAGGAGTAGCCATATTCGACGTGGTAGCCCTTGCGGTCGCGCGTGCGCCAGAGTTTGTGCAGGTCTCCGGGCATCGAGCCCGCTGCGCACACCACCACGTCGCGAGCATCGGACAAGGTGTTCGCCAGCCCGATCACCTGGCTCTGGTTCAGTGCGCTGCCGTCGTCATCGACGTGGTATGCACCGGACACAGTCTCGTCCCAGTCATGGGCCAGGTCGGCTGTGCGGGTGCGGTATTCGTCGCTGACCGAGTAGTCGCCCAGCGCAGTCGACAGCGCGTCGAGCGCCTCGCGCGCATCGGCGACGACAGACAACCCGCCCTGCTTCACGGAGTCGAACGAGGCGACATTGACATTGACGAACCGCACACCGGGGTTGTTGAACGCCGTCCGCGATGCGCTGGTGAAGTCGCTGTAGCGGGTGCCGATCCCGATCACCACATCGGCCTCGGCGGCCAGCGCGTTGGCGGCGGTCGTGCCGGTCGAACCGACCGCGCCGACCGATTGCGGATGGTCGTAGCGCAGCGATCCCTTGCCGGCCTGCGTCTCCGACACCGGGATGCCGGTCTTCTCGACGAAGGCCACCAATGCATCGTTGGCGCCGGAGTAGATGACGCCGCCGCCGGCCACGATCAACGGGCGCCGCGCTGATCCGATCACCTCGGCGGCCTTGGCGATCACCGAGCGCTCGGGCACGGGTCGGGCGATGTGCCAAGTCCGTTCGGTGAACAGCGATTCCGGCCAGTCGAAAGCCTCGGCCTGAACGTCCTGCGGCAGCGCGATCGTAGCCGCTCCGGTCTCGACGGGGTCGGTGAGGACACGCATCGCACCGAGCAGTGCGGATGGCAACTGCTCGGGGCGCCACACCCGGTCGAAGAAGCGCGACAGCGGCTTGAACGCGTCGTTGACGGTCAGCTCGTTGTCGTGTGGCTGTTCGAGGTCCTGCAGAACGGGTGCGCTCACTCGGGTGGCGAACGTGTCCGACGGCAGTAGCAGCACGGGCAGCCGATTGATGGTGGCCAGCGCCGCGCCGGTCAGCATGTTCGTCGATCCGGGGCCGATGCTGGCTGTCACCACCCACGCCTCAAGGCGGTCCTTCTGACGCGCGTAGGCGGCGGCGCTGTGGACCATGGCCTGCTCGTTGCGGCCCAACACATATCGCAGCTTGGGCTCGTTCTCGTCGATCTCAGCCTGCAGTAACGCCTGGCCGATACCCGCCACGTTTCCGTGACCGAAGATGCCGAAGCAGCCTGCAAAGAACTTGGTGCGCTCACCGTCGCGTTCGACGTACTGGTTGGCAAGGAACCGAATCGTGGCCTGCGCGACGGTGAGTCGCACGGTGGGCTCGGCGTCCGGAGTCTTGAATGCGGTCGCTTTGGAAACCACGTCACGCTCCTCGTGATCGCAGGGGCAGCCTTGGGTCGACGTCCTGGTCTTCCCAGGTGCTGCGCAGCCAGGCGTGTTCGGGATCGTCGACGATCTTCCATGCCCTTTCCTCGCCGGGGCCCGCCATCACATTCAGGTAATACATGTGGTACCCGGGCGCCGCGACGGACGGACCGTGGTAGCCATGCGGGACGAGGACGACATCGCCGCTGCGCACCTCCTCGAGCACCTCGATCGGACGGTCGGGCGTGCCATATACACGGTGATAGCCGAACCCACGGGAATCACCTGGCCCCGAGTCGATCTCGAAGTAGTAGATCTCCTCCAGCGCCGACTCGACGGGAGTGTTCTCGTCGTGTTTGTGTGCCGGGTAGCTCGACCAGTTGCCGCCGGGGGTGATCACCTCGACCGCCATCAGCGAGTCGGCCTCGAAAACGCCCGCGGTGCCGAAGTTTTGCACCTGCCTGCTGCAGTTGCCGGTACCGCGAAGCTCGACAGGCACGTCGGTGGCGGCCACCCGGCGGTTCGGCAGCTGACGCTTGGCCCTGGCTCCGCAGATCGCGAAACGACCCTCACCGCGCAGGGTGTATGTGTTGTCGACGCCGATGTAGACCATGTCGGCCGGGCCGTCGAAAACCGAAGCCCGCGGCGACAGTTCGAATGTCTCGCTGTCGGCCTCGACGGTTCCACCGCCGGCCAGCGGCAGGATCATCACCTCGGTGTCGCCTGTCTGAAGCGTGAGCTCGCGCACCGACTCCAGCTCAACCACCCGAAGGCTGCACTCGGTCCAGCCCGCCGACTCGGGGGTGACGTCGACGGTGTACGGGGGAGTAGCGCTGCGTGCCGGGATGTAGGACTTGCTGTGCACGTTCACCTCACCATCGAGACGGCGGTCGCAACCGCGGAACTGACATCGTCGTCGGCCGGGTACAGCAGCGTGCGGCCGAC
>DASQCE010000332.1:0-2958 GCA_035634855.1 Mycobacterium sp. | reverse complement strand
CGCCGATACGACCACTGCGAGCTCCGTGTCACCCGCACCGAATCCGGGCACGAGCGCACTCAGCGTTGCCGTGATGAGCACCCAACACGAGGTATTGCCCGCGCAGGCGGATGCCCAGTACCCGAGTGCCGAATTGAACCCGACGTAGTCGCCGAACCCTGCCTTGGCGTACGCGAAGATTCCCGCGTCCAGGTCCGGTTTTCGGGTCGCCAGACGCTGAAAGACGAAGGCCAGCATCAACATTCCAGTGCCGGCGATCGTCCAGGCGATGATCGCCCCAAGGACGCCGGTCTCGGTGCCGAAGCGGCGCGGCAGCAGAAAGACCCCGGACCCGATCATCGAGCCGACGACCATCGCGGTCAGGGTCGGCAGGCCGACTTTGTCGCTCGCCTGCCCGGTGCGCGGTTCGGTTGAGGTCATCGGCAGCCTCGGCCCGAATGGTGACGTCGGCCATTGACGGCGCTCGAACCGCCTGGCTCTCCAGCGATTCCGCCATCACCGTGTCCAGCGGCATGCACCGTTCGACACGGCTCGACGGTATCAGTTCGGCAGCGCGATGAGCCCGAGTACGGCTAGAGATCTGACAGGATCTGCTGACGCTTCGCGTTGTATTCGTAGTCGGAGATCGCGCCGGTGGCCCGCAACGTCTCCAGTTCTTGCAGCCGCTGAGCGGTGGTCGGCTCGGGCGGCGCCACGTACGCCGCTGCGGGCGGTGCGCCAGGGCCGGCAGCTGCGGGTGCAGGAGCCGCCGGTGACTGTGCTGCCGCGGCGCGGCGGACCACGGACTGCACCTGCGCACGGGCTGCCGGGTTGGAGCGCAGATCGATCATATTGTTCAGACTGATTCCGTTGGCCTTGAGGATCTGCAGGATCTCCATCAGCGGGCCCGCCTGCCCGCTGAGGTCGTAGGTCCTGTTGTCCTCCGCGATGGTGAAGTTGGCCGGCATCACGCCACCGACCAAAGCGCTTCGCTCCCAGTCAATTTGGTACTCATTCGTGGCGGGGTCGACGAGCGCGACCAGCCTTCGGTTGGTGATCATGGGCAACCGCGTGATGGACGCGATCACCCGGTCCTGCGTGGCGAACGGCGTGATGCCGGGTCCCGAGATCTGTAGGTCGAGCTTGACCAACGGCTGCTCGTTGATGCGGGTGCCCGTCTCGTGGATCCCGACAACCTGCGCCAGGGCCAGAACACCGCTCTGTTCGAGGGCCTGAGTCTTGGCGTCCGACTTTGCGCCAAAGTTCGCCAGCGCCAGCGCGATCAGTACGTCCGCGGCGGTGATGAGCAGGCCGACCCAGAACATCCACTTCAGCAGGCCGCTCTGGCCCGTCGCGAAGTAGACGGCCAAAAAGATGGGTCCGACGAGGCCGCCACAGATGAGCACCATGATCTGAGACTTGATGTAACGCCCTAACATCTGCCACGCTCCTGTCGTTTGCCCGGTTCGCGTGTCAGATTAGCGCCAATCCGGCGGTTGTGAGTCGTATCGTCGGGCGGTGACCGCGACGGAAGAACCTGTGCGTCTCCGGTGGGTCCTGGCGGCCGTCTCGATGGCGCTGTTCTGCGTGCAGATCGACTACTTCGCCATGAATCTCGCGCTGCCGCGGATGGCATTCGACCTGAAAACCACCGCACCCGACCTGCAATGGGTGATCAGCGTGTACATGCTCGCGCTGGGCGCATTCATGGTGCCCGCAGGGCGCATCGGTGACATCTTTGGTCGCCGTCGCACGCTGCTGACAGGCGTCGCATTGTTCGGGCTGTCCTCCGCTGTGTGCGCTGGGGCCGTCGGCGACACTCGTCATGGCCTTCCGCGCCCTCCAGGGCCCTGGTGCCGCGCTGATCTTTCCGGTTTCCGTGAGTGGGCTGACACGCCTTTCCATCCGCACGCGCCAGTCACGCGATCGGGTTGGCTTACGGCATAGCGGGATTGGGCAATGCGACCGGCCCGCTGATCGGCGGCCTGCTCACCGAGACGGTCGGCTGGCGGTGGATATTCTGGCTGAACGTTCCGCTCACGCTTGCCGTGCAGGCCATCGGCGCGCGCAGCATCACCGAACCCTTCGACGAGACGGTGCCCCGTCGCATCGACATCACCGGGCTCGCGCTCATCACGGTCGGAATTGGCTTGTTCACGTTGACATTTGACCGGGCGCCTAGCTGGGGCTGGTTGTCGGCGCCGACGGTCATCGCATTCATCGGCTCGCTCGCGGTGCTCGCTGTGTTCGTCGTCATCGAGAACGGCGTACGGTAGCCCGCAATCCTCGGTTCACGGTCTTGGTTCGTCGCAGGCACCATCGCAAACGTCGCATACAGCGTGACGATCTTCCTGTCGACGATGTACCTGCAGTAGGTGCGCGGCCTTGATCCCTTGATGGCGGGCCTGGCGTTCGTCGGGCCATCGGCAGGAGCCGCGTTGGGCGGCGTCCTGTCAGGCCGGCTCGCAGCCAGCCGGCCGCCGGTGCTCGTGATGGGCCTGACATGTGTCGCGGCTGCGTTTTCGTTGGCGGCGCTGGCGGCATCGCGCAGCTGGGCCGGCTGGCTGCCGGCGCTGACGGCGTGCGGGTTCGCACTTGGGTTGGTCTACGCGTTCACGACGGTCGCGACGCAGGCGGTCGTGCGCGCCGAGCGCGCGGGCGAGGCCGCGGGCGTGACGCTGACCGCGTTGGTCACGCTCGCCGGTGTCGGCGTTGCCGTGTCAGGAACGGTGCTGGAGATGCTTCAGCGCGCGGGGATGTCACCCGCCGGCGCCATCGACGCCATCGTCGCGTTGCTGGCGGCGCTGCTACCGCCGGCCGGTGTGGTGGTGCTGTTGATCGCGCGGGCGTCCAACCCGGGTGCCAGGACCTGATTCGCCGTCGGCGCCGGTCCGAGCAGGAAATACAGCGGAGCTGTCCAGTCCAACCCCTGCGTCTTGCCGACTCCATAGCTGGTGTGGATGGCGACGCGCCGCGCGT
>DASQCE010000331.1:0-2425 GCA_035634855.1 Mycobacterium sp. | reverse complement strand
GGCTACAGCCGTCACGCACCGCGCACAGATACAACCAGCCCTGGCCAGCTTGGATTCTTGGGGTCGTTGCAACGCGGGCCGATTATGCGTGTTCTAGTAAAGCAGTTAATCGTTCCGCGGGGGTGTCCCAGCCGAGGGTCTTACGGGGCCGGGTGTTGAGCTGTTCAGCAACGGCCTGGAGGTCGGCGATGCTGTGACGCGATAGGTCGGTTCCCTTCGGGAAGTATTGCCGCAGAAGACCGTTGGTGTTCTCATTGGTGCCGCGTTGCCATGGTGCGCCGGGATCGCAGAAGTACACGCGCATGTCGGTGGCCATCCGAAATGAACGGTGTTCGGACATCTCAGCGCCTTGATCCCAGGTCAGGGATCGCCGCAGTGATTCAGGGAGTTCGCCCAGAGACTGGATGAGCCCGTCACGGACGGCCTCGGCGGTGCGATCCGCGGGCAGGTGCACCAGCAAAAGGTAGCGGCTGGCACGTTCCACGACGGTGCCGATCGCCGACCGCCCGACTGCGCCGAGGATGAGGTCGCCCTCCGTAAGACTGTGGAGGGCCCAGGAGAGCCGGGTGTGGCTTAGGTCGCCTTGCGCTGTGGTCGCTTACTGGGAATGTTCGCCCGGCTCTCCGGGGTGCCCTGGCTGCTAATTGAGATCTGCGCTCGGTCGCTTGGTTACGGATGTGTCAGCGGGGTGTTCCACGGGCCGCTGTTAGCAACCGGCACCAACGGATGGAGAAGCGTGGTCGCACAACGAGACATAGCCTGGATCGGCATCGATGTCGGCAAGACTCATCATTGGGCGTGCATGGTGGATGCCGAAGGTAAGAAGTTGTCGTCGATCAAGGTCGCCAACGACGAGGCTGAAATAGTGGCTCTCATCACCAACGCCGGTTCGCAAGCGAGACAGGTTGTTTGGGCCGTCGACATCATTGGTGCCCCGTCGGCGTTGCTGCTGGCGTTGCTGGCTCGGGCCGACCATGCGGTGCGTTATGCATCCGGGCGGGTGGTCGCGGCGATGAGCGCGGCCTATGTCGGAGAAGGAAAGACCGACGCCAAGGACGCCTACGTCATTGCCGAGACCGCTCGCCTTCGCGGGGATCTACCGGTCATCGACACCGGTACCGACCTGGTACGCAAACTTGCGGTGCTGACCGGGCATCGCGCGGACCTGATCGCCGACCGGGTGCGCATGATCAACCGGCTGCGGGACTTGATGACCAGCGTGTTTCCCAGCCTGGAGCGGGCCTTTGACTACTCCTCGCACAAGGGAGCGGTGGTACTGCTCACCGGCTATGCCACCCCCGATGGGATCCGCCGCATCGGGCAGACTCGGCTGACTGGCTGGCTGCGGAATCGCAACGTGCGCGGCTCGGCCGACGTGGCCGCCCGCGCCATCGACGCGGCCAAGGCACAAACGGTTGTGCTGCCCGGGCAAGATCTGTGCGCCAGCATCATCACCGAGCTGGCCACCGCCATCCTGGCCCTCGACGACCGACTCAAGGCCCTCGATGCGCAGATCGAGGCGACATTCGCCGAACATCCGCAGGCAGCGATCATTCAGTCGATGCCCGGCTTCGGACCCTTTCTCGGCGCCTCGCTGCTGGTCGGGTCCAACGACTTACGTGCATTCCCCAGCGCCGGGCACCTCGCCGCCGCAGCCGGACTTGTGCCCGTCCCAAACGACTCCGGCCGGCGGACGGGCAACCTGCACCGCCCCTTGCGCTACAGCCGCCCGTTACGGCACGTGTTCTACCTCTCGGCTCAGACCAGCATGATGCGTGCCGGGCCCAACCGCGACTACTACCTGAAGAAGCGGTCTCAAGGCGCCACCCACAGCCAAGCCGTCATCTCCCTGGCCCGCCGCCGCATCGACGTCCTATGGGCACTGCTGCGCGAAAACCGGATGTGGACCGCGGCACCCCCACCACTGGCTCAGGCGGCTTGACAACACCATTGAGATTCCCAGTGGCCTGGTATAGCGCGATCCGCGGCTTCGGCAGGTCGGTCGGCGATGGAGATCATCGCGTCCCGAAACCGGGGAGACCGATGCGCCGGGTCGCGGCGCGGCTTGCGGGCCACTCGTCCGGATCTGATGGCGCTGACGATTTCGCGTTTCAACGCGCCTTTACCGTGCAGGTAGATCGTCTGATAGATCGCCTCGGTGCCCACCCGCATCTCCAGATCGCCGGGAAAGTCCCTGACCAGCCGTCGGCTGATCTGCTCGGGCGACCACCGGCGACGAAGCCCGCGCGCCACGTAGTGCCGCAGCCGGCCTCGACGTTCCAGCTTGCGTTCTTTGGGTCTGCCGCGCCGTGACGCCGCGATCCGGTGCGCCGAGTACGGCAGATACCCTAGCGACTGCGTGGCGTTGCGGCGTAGCTCTCGGCTAATCGTCGAGGGCGCCCGGCTCAGCTGGTGACCGATCTGG
>DASQCE010000330.1:0-6214 GCA_035634855.1 Mycobacterium sp. | reverse complement strand
TTCCTTCCAGCGGGCGCACAGCTCGGCCTCCCCGCGCCGACCAGGGTGGTAGAGCAAACCCACGTCGGCGCCGCGCACCGCACCGTCCAGTTCCGCGGTAAAGCTGTGCGACGAAATGTGGATCACGCGTTGGCCGCGCGCTACCGCTTGCCCGATGAGACGCTCGACGTGCATGCGATGGGGCCGGTAATGCTGTTCGACGATCTGCGCCCGGGTCTGGGCCGGCGCGGCGCGGGTCATCGCCGAAAAAAGTTGCGGGTGGCCGATCGAGCGATTGAGATCGATAAGCAGGCGGCTGACAGTCGAAGCCACCAGCGGCGCCGCGAAGGCACTGGCGAGTGCCTTGGCCATGACCAGCGACCCGGGATCGTAGCCGCGGTGGGAATCCAGCAGCGCCCGTTGTTCCCGAAATAGCCGCCGATAGGGCGCGGGTATGCGGTTACCGCCGTGTTCACAGGTGATGATGAAGGTATCCATCCTGCCGACCACATCACCACCGCAGCTCGGGCAAGTGGCGAAACACCTTTCGCGTACCTTCGCCCCATTCGTCGCTGAGGGCGGTGAAATAGGGGTCCCCCTCATCGAATCGCCGCCGCCACCGCACTTCCAGGCTGTCCTGTTCGTAGCAAATCAGGTCGATGGGCATACCCACCGACAAGTTGCTGCGCATGGTCGAATCGAAGGACACCAGGACACACTTCGTGGCGTCTGCCAGGGGAGTGTGTTGCGTAAGTACGCGGTCGAGGATCGGCTTTCCGTACTTGGTTTCACCGGTCTGGAAGAAGGGCGTGTCGGTCCCTGCTTCGATGAAGTTGCCCTCGGCATAGGTCCGGAACAGCCGTATCGGCTCACCGTCGATCTGCCCACCGACGATGAACGAGGCATTGAAGCGGATGTTGTTCTCTTCCAGGTACCCGGCGTCGCGTTTCTCGATATCGCGCGTCGCGTCGGAGACCAGCCTCACGACGTCGAACATCGTCCGGGCACCCATCAGATTGGTGGCCGCGTCGCCGTCGGCGCAGCGCTGTCTCAATACGCTGATGACGGCCTGGGTTCCGGCCAGGTTTCCCGAACTCAGCAGAACGATAACGCGGTTGCCGCGACGCTCGAATACCGTCATCTTGCAGAACTTGGCGAAGTTATCCACGCCGGCATTCGTACGAGAGTCCGAGGCGAAAATCATGCCCTTGTCGAGCATTACGCCGATACAGTAGGTCACGCGATGCGCCTTCTGGGCAATCGAACCCCGTTCGCAATGCCACCAGCTTCAGGCTGGCGGCAGACGAGGGTGAGCGATTGCCAATCCGGATGTAAGCCTGCCCCGATGCCTTCGCGAACACCAAGCCTACGCCGCTCGACGTGCGGCAGCAGATAATGACGAACCTGCGTTTACTCCCGGCTGCAGTCGTGGCGGTGGTTTGCCGGACGCACCGTACACACCGCCCTGGCCGGCATGCGGGCTCGCCGAGGCAACTGGGCGAGTGCCGTGTGCATGTCCGTCGGGCCGGCCTCGTGCCGGTGGAGCCTGACCCGGTTCGGCGGACAGATGACCGACGGCGCCAAGGTTGGCCTGGCGACCGAGCTTCGGTATCGCGAAAAGGTAATGGCCACAACGTGGTCGAGTAGGCAGGACGCGCGGATCCGCTACACCGCGCCCGCCGTTGCGGATGGCCGGTCAGCGTCGGTGACAGAGATCGACCTTTACCGCAACCTGTAGGAGGCCCTGGGGCCGGTCTGACCCTGGTCACCTGCTAAGATCAACGTGCAGGCCAGCGGTGACCACGCCCGCTGCGATCCTCTAAATTCTGATCACCAAGCAGGGCAGGCCATGCCGCTTGCTCGTCGAGAGGAGTCCAATGACCACCTACTACTCGGAAGGTGTCTTCGGGGTCGTCTCGTTTGAGACCGACCCGCACCATGACATCAACGCCGACGCGAAATTCTGGAGCCCTGACACCGAGAGGTGGGTCGACTGCCCAGGCTCGACCGGCATCGGTACCGACGTGCTTTACAGCGTCGATTTCTACCCCATCCCCGCCGACGCAGTCGAAGAGATGCAGACGCGTTGTCGCGACCTCATGGCACGAAGGGCCGCGCCCGGATCGACAAGCGGCTACACGCCGAGGCCGAGACCGTCGCGCTGAGGTGACGGCACGCTGCCCATTCGAGCTTCTGAGCCGCTCGCCCGAGAGGCGACCTTCACCGCCAGACCACGGGGAGTGACCACCATGCAGACAGACGCACACAAGATGGGCCGCGAAGAGCGGCGCGCGCTGCTTGAGCAGCGGCGCGCGGCAGTGGTACGCCAATTGCGGCGTCTGGCAATCGAATTAACGGACATCGACAGACAGCTTGACGAGATCGAGCAGTCGGAGCGTTGACTAGAGTCTGGGGTTTCTGCACGCTGGCTGGCACCGTATTGTCCGATAGCGCCGCCGCAAACTGGAAAAGATGGTCGCCCGACGGTGGGTAAACCGCGACAGCTAAAACTACTCGGCGACCAACTGGTCGCTGTCGACGAAAACCAGACCACCCGCGTCGAGCGCCACCGCCCATCTCCGCGCGGGGCCAACTATATGGTTTTCACCGATATCCACTGCATGCCCCGCCAGTTCGCCGAAATCCTCGACCACAGTGCCGCGGATTTCGCCGTCCGTCCCCGGAGAGACACGCACCCGCACATTCACCGCCACGGTTCTATCGCCGCTATCGCCAGCAGCCGTCGCGCTAGCGCCTTTCATCCGTCTTTTCATCCGTCGTCACCCCGGGTCGTGTGCGTGAAAATAGTGACGCAATTAGAGCACGACCAGCTGCCGTCCGGGCTTATGGTCCATGACCACCACGCAGCCGACCCGGATCGGCAAAACCACCGTCGCGACCTGCGTGGGGTCGATCTTCGCGCAGGTCCGCCACGATGACCCGGTGGTGGCCATCGACGCCGACACCGCGTTCGGCACTTTGGGTGCCCGGGTCGACCCGCACGCAACCGGGTCGTACTGGGACCTAGCCGGGCCGCCGACGAGCACCTCGACACCTTCGCCGATGTGCGCTAGCGGTTCAGATGACCCGCCGCAGTCATGTCATCGCCTCGGCCCCCACTTCATATCACCCTCGAAGCCAAGCGATGTCGCCAGCGCGCGGTAGCGGTCCCGATAGTCGCGATAGCCTGCTTCGTCGCCGTGTGCCTTGGCCAGCAGTGCGCCAATCGCCCGTTCGATGCCGCAATCGGCGTGGATCTGGCCGGACACAAGGATGTGCTGCATATTGAGGTGATGGCCTAGCGCAGAGCGCGTAGGTCAAGAGGGTGGAGATGGTGTCGTGACCGCCGAGCATGTAAGAGAAATGCTCATCACGCATCTCGTGGTCGGACAGTGGTCGTCCGGTCTCCGGGTCAGTTGCGGAGATCACGCCGCCAACGTCGGAAGGGCCGCTCGCGCGCGGGGCTGACCGACGTTGACGCGCGCCTCGGCGCCCCGGGCCCTCCCGGCTCAAAAGCGGCAGTTGACGTTGGCCGGGGCCGCGTGCGCGCCGGCGGCGAACCTCACACGCGGGCGCGCCGGCCACTGCATCACCAGCACGGCCCCGAGCACCAGTGCGCCCCCGACCTGCTGCACCGGGCCGAGCGCGTCCCCGAACGCCGCCGCCGCCAGCGCCACGGTGACCAGCGGCTCCAGGGTTGAAAGGATCGACGCCGCCGACGGCCCGACCCGAGCCAGGCCGGCGAAGAAGCAGAGGATCGCTGCGACCGTGCTCACGAGGGCGATCGCGCCCACCCATGCCCAGCCGGCGGCGCCGAATCCGAGCGCCGGGCCGCCGCGCACGACGGACGCCAGCGCGAACGTGCATGTCGCGCCCAGGCACACGAACGCCGCCAGCGCCACCGGCGGCACCCCGGCGCCGACGCGGTCGCCGGTGAGGATGTACACGGTGTAGGCGAGCGCGGCGCCGAAACCCATCGCCGTGCCGAGCGCGTCGAAGCTGCCGGACGCCGCCCCCGCGAGGACCAGCGCGGTGCCCGCGAGCGCGATGAGCAGCGCGGCGACCCGCCGCACCGATGCGCGCTCGCGGCCGAGCGCGACCGCCCCGATCAGCACCAGCGCCGGATAGACGTAGAGGATCAGCGCGAGCAGCGAGGCGTCCATCCGCTCGAGCGCGCCGAAGTACAGCCCCGACTGCGTCGCGTAGCCGATCGCGCCCATCCCCAGCCCGGCGAGCACCGACCGGCGCGGCAGGCCACGCAGCGCACCCGTCGCAGCGGCTACGGCGAGCAGCAGCGCCGCCGCCAGGGCGAACCGCACGAGCAGCAGGTCGCCGACCTCGACGCCGGCGGCGTACGCGAGCTTGCCGAAGATCGCCATCGCCCCGAACCCGGCGGCGGACAGGAGGCACAGCAGCGGTCCCACGCGATCCATGCTGGCAACGAAGACCGTTCACGTCCATCTCACATTCATGTACAGGATTGTGTAGCTTAGATGAACAATGCTGGATCTCCACCGCCTCAAGCTGCTGCGCGAGGTCGACGCCCGCGGCACCGTCCACGGCGCCGCGCGGGCGCTCGACTACACCCCCAGCGCGATCTCCCAGCAGCTCGCCGTGCTCGAGCGCGAGGCCGGGGCGAAGCTGCTCGAGCGCAGCGGGCGCAACGTGCGTCTGACCGAGGCCGGGCGTGTGCTCGTCCGGCACGCCGCGACGCTGCTCGACGGGGTCGAGGCGGCCGAGGCGGAGCTGGCGGGCATCGCCGCGGGCCACCCGGCGGGCGTCGTGCGGGTGTCCGCTTTCCAGTCGGCGTTCCTGCGCATCGTCGCGCCGGCCGTGGCGGCGCTCGCGCAGAGCAATCCCGACATCCGGGTGGAGGCGACCGAGCTGGAGGTCGAGGAGGGCGTGCCCGCCCTGCGCCTGCAACAGCTCGACGCCGTCGTCGGCGACGAGTACGAGGGCCAGCCGCGCCCCGTGCACGCCGACCTGAAGCGCGCGCCGCTCGTGTGCGAGCAGGTCCGCCTCGTCATGCCCGCCACGCACCCGCTCGCGCGGCTCCGCCGGGTGTCGATGGCGCGGCTCGCGGATGCGGAGTGGGCCGCGTGCCAGCCCGGCACCGGCCACCGCGAGATGCAGATCCGCGCATGCCGCCGACTCGGCGGCTTCGAGCCTGACCTCCGCTACGCGTCCGACGACTTCCTGATCCTGTTGGAGCTGGTCCGCACGACCGGGGCATGCGCGTTGCTGCCCGATCTCGTGCTCGGCTACGGCGCGCCGGGCGTGGCCGTGCGCGCCATCGCCGAGGGCACGATCGGCCGCGAGGCGTTCCTGCTGACGCGAGCGACCCGCACCCCGGCCGTCGAGGCGGTCGCGGCCGCGCTCAAGGCCGCGGTGCCCTAGGACTGCCGCCTCGTCCCGGTCTACGGCGCGCCGACCACGTCGGTGACGTTGTCCTGCTCGGCGTCGGCCGCATCGCGCGCTCGGCCGTCGTCATGTCGGCCAGTCCGCGCTTGTGGTCGTGACAGCGGCGCGAATACGTGGCGCGACCAGACGAAGCAAGCGCGAGCTACCCGCGACGAGCTGACCGCCTCTCGCGCGCGGATCGTGGTGGTCGCCGATGACGCCCGGCGCGAACGCGACCTGCACGACGGGGCTCAACAGTCGGCTGGTTTGCCTGGGAATCCAACTGCGCCTCGCGGAGGTTTCCGCGCCGCCCGAAATGCCGTCCCTTAAGGAGCGGCAGGCGAGCATCGTGTCGGGGTTGACCGCGGTGTCCTCGGACCTGCAACAGATTTCGCGGGGGATTCATCCGGCGATCCTGTCAACAGGCGATCCTGTCAACAGGGGGCTGGGTTCAGCGTTGAAGACGCTGGCGCGCCGTTGTCCAGTGTCGGTGAACCTTGATGTTGGTGTTGAGCGACATGCGGCTGTTCACCTATCCGCGCCCGACGGTGGCCGCCGTGAACGGCGACCCGTTCGCCGGCGCGCTGATCACCGCGGCCGTCTGTGACCACCGGGTCGCCGTCGCCGAGAAGGCCAAGTTCGGGCTCAACGAGGTCCCGATCGGCATCCCGATGCCCGCGGTCTACGTCCGCATGCTCGCCTCGCCTGGGGGGAGCCCGCGGCAGCGCGCACGTGCCTACTCGGCGAAATCTTCTCTTCCGCAGAGGCCTACGCGATGGGGATGGTGCACGAGCTGGTCGATGCCGATGAGCTGCTGGACCGGGCGACAGCAGTC
>DASQCE010000329.1:0-3656 GCA_035634855.1 Mycobacterium sp. | reverse complement strand
CCGCATTCGCCTATGTCATCGAGGCGGCGTCCGGGATCAGCTGGCTGACCGGCTACCGCGACCGCAATCCCTACGAGCCGTACTCGGTCGGCGATCCCAATGCCGGCGTGCATGCGCTCAACGCGCTGCTGCTCGCGCTGGAGCATCGCCGCCGCACCGGGCAGGGCGTGCACATCGAGGCGGCGATGGCCGACGCGGCACTCAACGTCGCCGCCGAGCAGGTGATCGAGTACTCGGCGTACGGGGCGCTGTTGCAACGCGACGGGAACCGCGGCCCGACAGCGGCGCCCCAAAACCTCTACCGCACCAACGAGATCGACGAGTTCGGCCGGCGCGATTGCTGGGTGGCCATTGCCGTCGCCACCGACGAGCAGTGGACAGGCCTGTGCGTCGCGCTGGGCCGGCCCGACGGGGCGACCGACCCCGCGCTGTCGACCGCCGACGGCCGGCGTCAGCACCACGATCGCATCGATGAGCACCTCAGCGCCTGGTGCGAAGAGCGCCGTGGTGACGGCATCGTGGAGGCACTGTGGAGCAACGGTGTGCCGGTGGCCAAGGTGATGCAGCCGCACCGCCAATCCGAGCTGCCGCAACTCAGCGCGCGCGGGTTTTTCGAAGATGTCGACCATCCGGTGAACGCGCGAACGCCGCACAGCACCCTGCCGTTCAGGTCTACCCGTGGGCTCGACCGAGTCCATACGCAATCCGCGCCCCTGCTGGGACAGCACAACCGTGAACTGCTGTCCGAACTGGGGCTGAGCGATAAGGACATCGATGAACTGGAGGCTCAAGGCGTGATCGGCACCGCACCGGCCATGCACGGCACGAGTTCCGCGGCGCGGTGAGACGCCGTGAATTTTGTACCCACGGCCGTGCTTTCGCGTAGCAACGATGTGAGTGCAATATTGCCGACCTCATCGCGTATGTAACGCATTAACCTCAGTCCCTATGGCCATCGATCCGTCCGACATCCTGCTCACCGGTCGCGTGGCGGTCGTAACCGGCGGGGGAGAGGGCATCGGCCGCGGTATCGCCGAAGGGCTCGCGGCGTTCGGCGCTTCGGTCGCCATCTGGGAGCGCAGCAACGAAACGTGCACATCGGCCGCGGAAGCCATCGGCGGCCTCGGCATCGTGACCGATGTCCGGGACAGTGAGCAGGTCGATGCGGCGTTGCAGCGCACCACAACCGAACTGGGCATCCCGTCGGTCCTCGTCAACAACGCGGGCGGCGTGTTCTCCTCGCCGTTGCTCGAGACGAGCGAAAATGGTTGGGATGCGTTGTATAGGAGCAATCTTCGCCATGTGCTGCTGTGCACGCAACGCGTGGCCCGCGTGCTGGTGGACGCGAGCCGGCCGGGCAGCATCATCAACCTGACGTCGATCGAAGGTGTGCGGGCTGCCCCCGGCTATGCCGCATACGCGGCGGCAAAGGCCGGCGTCATCAACTACACCAAGACCGCGGCTCTCGAGTTGGCCCCGCACGATATTCGAGTCAATGCGCTCGCTCCGGACCTGACCGTGACCGAAGGTCTGCTGAGGGTGTCACCGGGCGGCCTGCCGCCGAGTGCCGGTCACATGATTCCGATGCGTCGCCCGGGCATATCGACGAAATGGCCGGCGCAGCAGTATTTCTGGCGTCGGACATGTCGAGGTACATCACCGGGCAGACCATCCACGTCGACGGCGGCACGCAGGCCGCGAGCGGCTGGCACCATAACCCGCAGACCGGCGACTATCAACTGGGCCCCGGCTAGTTCAGTGCGCCCAGCCCTCGGCGGCCTGATCGTCGAAGGTGCGGTCGATGCGCTCGAACCGTCGCCGAATCGAATCCCGTGCAGCGCGATGCGGTAGCACGTAGAGACGGTTGGCGAGAATCGCGTCTGCCGTCAGGCGTGCCACGTCTTCGACGTTGAGTACGGAGTCGTCATCCGGCGCAGACGCGAGCTGCTGGACGGTCTCCGCCTCCGAGTGCGCCGGCCCATAGTCTTCGCTCCTGACGCGCTCGGTGTTGGCCAGCAGGTTGGTCTCCACGATCATCGGGCAGAGCACAGATACCCCGATGCCGTTGGGCCTCACCTCGCGGGCCAGAGTCTCGGCGAGCGCGACCACACCGTACTTCGCGACGCAGTAGGGTCCGAGTCCGACGTTCGGGATCAGCCCCGCGAACGACGACGTGAACACCATGTGGCTGTCCTCGCCTTGAGCTATGAGCCGCGGCAGGAACGCCTCGACACCGTGGACCGGACCCCACAGATCGACATCGATCACAAAGCGCCAGTCGTCGTGGCTGGTCTGCTCAATGGGACCGGCGTAGGCGATTCCTGCGTTGTTGAATACGACGTGCACGTCGCCGAACACCCCGAACGCCTCATCGGCCAGGTGATTGACGTCGTCGAGCTTGCGCACATCGCATATGACGCCGTGTGCGTCGATCCCGTTCGCCCGCAGGGTCGCGACCGCATCGTCCAGCGCCGACTGATCGATGTCGGCGAGCATCACCCGGGCGCCTCGCCGGGCGAATTCTCGTGCCGTGGCGAAGCCAATGCCGTTGGCTCCGCCGGTGATGACCGTTGCGCGTCCGTCGTAACTCTCCACGGCGCGAACACTATGCGGTTACGCGCGCTCGTAGGGCTTGTCTGGCGCGGGTTCGCCCAACTTCGCGCGGATCGCGCCCCACGGATCGGCGTACTTGCCCGGCGCCTTCCAGTACGCCGAGCGGCGCTTGAGGAACTCCCGGGCGATCGGAGCGATCAAGCGCCCCGGATAGCGTTTCCACCCGGCCTGCGCCGTCATCTCGGCGACCATGTCAGGCCATGAGTGATGCTGGAATTTCAGCGCTTCCTGCGCGCGGCCGGTGTCCATCCAGTCGGTGACGAACCAGTCGGTGTCGCTCTCGGGATCGCCAGGCCGACCCTCGGGCAGGGCACCCGGGACCCCCAGTGCCGCGGAAAGCGTCGGCCCAACTTCGCCCTGGCGCAGATGGTGCGACTCGTCGCCGGCGATCAACAGAATCTCTCGGGCGACGTCGGCCGTCGTCGCCGCCGCGCATGCTGCAGCGACGTCGCGGACGTCCACGCTGTGCATCCTGCCGTCGGTGGGCAGCACGCTCTCGAAGAAAAGAGCGTCCGTGTTGAACGGCATCGATGACAGATCGGTGCTCTGCACGGCGCCGAATCGCAGCACTACCCACTCCAGGCTCGACGACCGCACGATCTGTTCGGCCTCGGCCTTGGTCGCGCTGTACAAGTCGCAGGGCCGCATCGGGTCATCGGCACGAAGTATCCCGGTGCGGCGGTGCGGATTGCGGGCGCCGAACACGGCGTTGCTCGACGCATGGACGAAGCGCGGCGGACTGGGTTGGGCTTCAGCGACGCGCACCACCGTTGCCGTTGCCTCGACGTTGACCCGCCGCGCGAGCTTGGCATTGCGATAGATCAGCGGCGGGATGATTGCGGCGAGGTGGATGATCGCGGCGGGTGCGACCTCGGAGGCGAGGCGTTGCACTTGGTCCGGATCCGTCAGGTCGGTCCATCGAACCTCGACTCCGCGGGGCAGCGCCTGTGCCTTCTTGACGTTCCCAGGTGTTTCGAGGTCGGCGATGACGACGCGGCGGTCGTCGGCCGCCAGCTGTCGTACCGTCGCCGATCCCACCAGGC
>DASQCE010000328.1:0-4069 GCA_035634855.1 Mycobacterium sp. | reverse complement strand
CGACGCGTCCAGCGGCAATCCCCCGTACTCGATCGTGCTGCCGCCGCCAAACGTGACCGGCAACCTGCACATGGGCCATGCGCTGGACCACACCCTGATGGACGCGCTCACCCGGCGCAAGCGCATGCAGGGCTACGAAGTGCTGTGGCTGCCCGGCATGGACCACGCCGGCATCGCCACCCAGTCCGTGGTGGAGAAGCAACTCGCGGTCGACGGCAAGACCAAAGAGGACTTCGGCCGCGAGTTGTTCATCGACAAGGTTTGGGACTGGAAGCACGACTCGGGCGGCACCATCGCCGCACAGATGCGCCGGTTGGGCGACGGAGTGGACTGGAGTCGCGACCGGTTCACCATGGACGACGGCCTGTCGCGCGCCGTCCGCACTATCTTCAAGCGGCTCTTCGATGCCGGGTTGATCTACCAAGCCGAACGACTGGTGAACTGGTCGCCGGTGCTGGAGACCGCGATTTCTGACCTCGAGGTCAAGTACGAAGACGTCGAGGGCGAGCTGGTGTCGTTCCGGTACGGCTCGCTGCGCGACGACGAACCCCACATCGTGGTAGCCACCACCCGGGTGGAGACGATGCTCGGCGACACGGCGATCGCGGTGCATCCCGACGACGAACGCTACCGGCACTTGGTCGGTCATACGCTGCACCACCCGTTCATCGACCGGGAAATCGTGATCGTCGCCGACGACCACGTCGACCCCGAATTCGGAACGGGCGCAGTCAAAGTCACTCCCGCCCACGACCCGAACGACTTCGAGATCGGCCTGCGTCATCAGCTGCCGATGCCGTCGATGCTGGACACCAAGGCCCGGATCATCGACACCGGAACCGAATTCGACGGCCTGGACCGCTTCGAGGCACGGATCAAGGTTCGTGAGGCGCTTGCCGAGCAGGGCCGCATCGTCGAGGAAAAGCGCCCCTACCTGCACAGCGTCGGGCACTCTGAGCGCAGCGGTGAAGTCATTGAACCGCGGCTGTCGATGCAATGGTGGGTCAAGGTCGAGTCGCTGGCCAAGGCCGCGGGTGATGCGGTTCGCAACGGCGACACCGTGATTCACCCACCCAGCCTCGAGCCACGCTGGTTCGCCTGGGTGGACAACATGCACGACTGGTGCATCTCGCGTCAGCTGTGGTGGGGCCATCGCATCCCGATTTGGCACGGCCCCAAGGGCGAAACGGTTTGCGTCGGACCCGACGAGACGCCGCCGGAGGGTTGGGAGCAGGACTCCGACGTGCTCGACACGTGGTTCTCATCGGCGCTGTGGCCGTTCTCGACCCTGGGCTGGCCCGACCACACCGACGACCTGGCAAAGTTCTATCCGACCACGGTATTGGTGACCGGGTACGACATCCTGTTCTTCTGGGTGGCCCGAATGATGATGTTCGGTACGTTCGTCGCCGACGACCCCGCCATCACGCTCGACGGCAGGCGCGATCCGCAGGTGCCGTTCGAGAATGTGTTCCTGCACGGGCTGATTCGCGACGAGTTCGGCCGGAAGATGAGCAAGTCGCGCGGTAACGGTATCGACCCGCTGGACTGGGTCGAGCAGTTCGGCGCCGACGCACTGCGCTTCACCCTGGCCCGCGGCGCCAGCCCGGGCGGCGACATGTCCATCGGCGAGGACCATGCCCGCGCGTCGCGGAACTTCGCCACCAAGCTGTTCAACGCCACCCGGTTCGCGCTCATGAACGGGACGGCGATGAGCCTCTCGGGCGGAGAGCAGAAAGCCCAGTCGGCCCTCCTCTCATCCGACGATCTGACCGACGCCGACCACTGGATTCTGGGTCGGCTGGAAGAGGTTCGCGCCGAGGTGGATTCGGCGTTCGACAGGTACGAGTTCAGCCGGGCATGTGAGGCGCTCTACCACTTCGCGTGGGACGAGTTCTGCGACTGGTACGTCGAGCTCGCCAAGGTTCAGTTGGCAGAAGGTGTGCAGCACACCACCGCGGTGCTGGCCGCCGTGCTGGACACACTGCTCAAGTTGCTGCACCCGGTGATGCCGTTTGTCACCGAGGTGTTGTGGAAGACCTTGACGGGCGAAGAATCCATCGTCGTCGCCGACTGGCCGCAGCCCTCGGGCTTCACGGTGGATCTCGTTGCCACGCAACGTGTTGCGGATATGCAGAAGCTGATCACCGAAGTCCGTCGGTTCCGCAGTGACCAGGGCCTAAACGATCGGCAGCGGGTGCCGGCTCGGCTGTCGCACATCGAGAACGCCGACATCGAAGCGCAGATCCCCGCCGTGCGGTCGCTGGCGTGGCTCACCGAGAGTGACGATTCGTTCAACCCGTCGGCCCACGTCGAGGTGCGGCTGTCGCGAGGAACGGTCGTTGTCGAGGTCGACACGTCGGGCACCGTCGACGTCGCCGCAGAGCGGCGCCGCCTCGAGAAGGATCTGGCCGCGGCGGAGAAGGAACTGGCAGGCACCGCAGGGAAGCTCGGCAACGACTCCTTCCTGGCCAAGGCGCCTGCGGATGTCATCGAGAAGATCCGCGCCCGCCAGCAGCTGGCCCACGAGGAGGTCGACCGCATCACCGCGAGGCTGGCCGGCCTGAGATGAGCAACCCGGAGCCGCGCGGCTGGCGGCATGCGGAAGAAGTCCCGACCCCGGACGAAATCGCCTCACTGCTACAGGTCGAGCACCTGCTCGATCAGCGTTGGCCTGAAACGAAACTGGAGCCGAGCACGGCCCGCATCTTGGCGCTGATGGAGCTGCTCGGCTCGCCGCAGCGGGGCTATCCATCGATCCACGTCGCTGGCACCAACGGCAAGACGTCGGTGGCCCGCATGGTCGACGCACTGCTGAGCGCATTCAATCGTCGCACCGGGCGCACAACCAGCCCGCACCTGCAGTCCGCCGTCGAGCGCATATCGATCGACGGCAGGCCGATGAGCCCGGCGCAGTACGTGGCGACCTACCGTGAGATCGAGCCGTTCGTGCAGCTTGTCGACCAGCAGTCGGAGGCCGGGCTTTTCGGGGGGGATGGACCGCGATTGAGCAAGTTCGAGGTGGTCACGGCGATGGCGTTCGCCGCGTTCGCCGACGCCCCTGTCGACGTGGCCGTCGTCGAAGTCGGCCTCGGTGGGCGCTGGGATGCCACCAATATCGTCAACGCGCCGGTCGCCGTGATCACGCCGATCGGCGTGGACCACGCCGACTATCTCGGCGACACCATCGCGGAGATCGCCGGCGAGAAGGCCGGCATCATCACCAGGCAGGAAGACGAGCCAGTGCCGTCAGGCACAGATCTCAGCACCGTCGCGGTCATCGGCCGCCAGGTGCCGGAGGCGATGGAAGTGCTTCTGGCGCAGGCGGTTCGCGCGGACGCCGCGGTGGCGCGCGAGGATTCCGAGTTCGCGGTGCTGGGTCGGCAGGTAGCCGTCGGTGGTCAGCTGCTGGAGCTGCAGGGTCTCGGCGGCGTGTACTCCGACATCTTCCTACCGCTGCACGGCGAGCATCAGGCGCACAACGCGGCGGTCGCGCTGGCGGCGGTCGAGGCGTTCTTCGGCGCAGGCGCGGATCGACAGCTCGACATCGACACGGTCCGGGCGGGTTTCGCCGCCGCCACCAGCCCCGGCCGGCTGGAACGGATGCGCACCGCGCCGACGGTGTTCCTCGACGCGGCCCACAACCCCGCAGGCGCCTCCGCGCTCGCGCAGGCCCTGCAGGAGGAGTTCGACTTCCGGTTCCTGGTCGGTGTGGTTTCGGTGATGGCAGACAAGGACGTCGACGGCATTCTCACCGCGCTCGAGCCGGTGTTCGACCAAATTGTGGTGACCCACAACGGATCACCGCGCGCGCTCGAGGTCGAGGCCCTGGCATTGCGCGCCGAGGAACGGTTCGGGCCGGAGCGGGTGGTCACCGCGGCGACGCTGCCCGACGCGATCGAGATTGCCACGGCGCTCGTCGAGGAGTCCGGCAGCGAGGGCGAAGGATTCGGCGGCGCAGGCGTGGTGATCACCGGTTCGGTCGTCACCGCCGGGGCGGCGCGGACGCTGTTCGGTAAGGATCCGGAATGACCGAGCAGCAGCCGCAGGCCCCGGAGCCCAATGTCGC
>DASQCE010000327.1:0-8042 GCA_035634855.1 Mycobacterium sp. | reverse complement strand
TCCAAGGGGGCAGACAATGCCGCTCACACCAGCCGACGTCCACAACGTCGCGTTCAGCAAGCCACCGATCGGCAAGCGCGGCTACAACGAGGACGAGGTCGACGCCTTTCTCGATCTGGTTGAGAACGAGCTGACCCGGCTTATCGAAGAGAACGCCGACCTTCGTCAGCGAGTCGCCGAGTTGGATCAGGAAGTGGCCACCGCCCAAGCCGGCGGTGGCGCCCAGCCGACCACTGCTATTCCGCTGTATGAGGCTGAGCCTGAGCCCGAACCCGCGCCGACGCCGACACCGCAGCCCGTTTACGACGCACCCCCGCAGCCGGCCGCGCCGGCCGGCGAGGAGAGCCACATCAGGGCCGCGAAGGTGCTCAGCCTGGCCCAGGACACTGCGGACCGGCTGACCGGCAGCGCGAAGGCCGAGTCGGACAAGATGCTCGCCGACGCCCGCGCCCAGGCCGATGCGATGGTCAGCGAGGCCCGTCAGACCGCCGAGACCACGGTGACCGAAGCCCGTCAGCGTGCCGACGCCATGCTGGCCGACGCCCAGACCCGGTCGGAGACGCAGTTGCGCCAGGCGCAAGAGAAGGCCGACGCCCTTCAAGCCGACGCCGAGCGCAAGCACTCCGAGATCATGGGCACCATCAACCAGCAGCGCACCGTGCTGGAAGGCCGGCTGGAACAGCTGCGCACATTCGAGCGCGAATACCGCACTCGCCTCAAGACCTATCTGGAATCGCAGCTCGAAGAGCTCGGCCAGCGCGGTTCGGCCGCACCGGTCGATTCCAGCGCCAACAACGACGGCGGCGGGTTCAACCAGTTCAATCGGGGCAACAACTAGCGGTCCGAGCTGCTCGAAAAACGAGGCCCCTTCGACCTAGGGTTGGTCAATGCTGATCGTTGCGCTTGTGCTTGCCGTCATCGGCCTCGCGGCCCTGGTGACCGCCGTGGTCACAAGCAATGAGCTGATCGCCTGGGTCTGCATCGGTGCCAGCGTGATCGGCGTGGTGCTGCTGATCGTCGACGCGCTGCGGGAACGGTCCAAAGGCGAGCAGTCAGACGAAACCCCTGCCGAAGCCGACGACAACGAGCCGGAGTTCGCGGAGGACTATCCCGAAGAAGCGCCCGTCGCGCAGGACGACGACGAGAGCGACGCGCAAACCACCGCGGTCGAGCAGCACGACGAGGTCGCAGGCGAGGACCGCAACAGCCGATAAGTCGCTGTGCGCCAAGTTAACTGTTCGTCAGCCGTCTTGCACCGTCGGCGTGGCCAGCAATTCGCGTACCTCGTCGTCGGTGACCTGATGGAAGTCCTCGAACACCTGGCCGACGGCCTCGAATCCGGGTGGCATCGTCGCGCACACGACGTCGTCGGCCTCCTCGGCGAGCTGGCGGCACGCCGACGCCGGCCCCACCGGCACCGCGACAACCACCTGGGCCGGATTGGCCGCCCGCACCGCCCGCACCGCGGCGAGCATGCTGGCCCCGGTGGCGATCCCGTCGTCGACAAGGATCACCGTGTTGCCCGCGATGTCAACCGGCGGTTGCCCGCCGCGGTAGGCGCTCTCGCGGCGATGCAGTTCCTCGGTTTCGCGGGCGATCGCGGTCTCCAGTTGCTCGTCGCTGATACCGAGGTTGCGCACCAGGCTGTCGTTTACCACCACGCCGCCACCGCTCGCGAGCGCACCCATCGCGAGTTCCTGCCACTGCGGCACACCCAGCTTGCGCACCAGGAACACGTCGAGAGGCGCCTGCAGAAACGACGCGACCTCCCACCCGACGGGCACGCCGCCACGTGCCAGGCCGAGTACCAACAGGTTGTCCTGGCCGCGGTAGGGCGCCAGCTCCTCAGCCAGGACTTGGCCGGCTTCTCGGCGGTCCCGGAAGGTGCGCCTCGCATTTCGTCGGGCGAGCCCGCTCCATCCGCTCATCGCAGTCAACTTCGATATCGGGGACGTTTTCAGAGTACGACCGTGGATACCCAGCTTGTGCGCAATCCATCACCGCGACGGCTACGAATATCTACGAGCGGGGACGAGACGGAGGACCATGGGCATCGAATACGAAAGCGTCGTCGACCATCCGCTCGCCGAGGTGTTCGCATGGCATACCCGCCCCGGCGCGATGACCCGGCTGGTGCCGCCGTGGCAGCCGATGACGGTGGTGGCCGAGACCGAGTCGCTGGCCGACGGGCGGGCCGTGCTGGGCCTGCCGGGCGGACTGCGATGGGTGGCGCAGCACGATCCATCGGGGTTCGATCCACCGCATCGGTTCGTCGACGAATTGTCGTCGCACGGTCTGTCATCCTGGCCCGCTCGGGTCATCGGTTGGTGGCGGCACACGCATGAGTTCAGCGAGGCGCCCGGTGGCACAAGGGTCTATGACCACGTCGACACCTCGGTGCCGGCTGCAGCGCTGCGTTCGACGTTCGTCTATCGGCACAGGCAGCTCTTTCAGGATCTGGCCGCACACCGCGCGGCAGCCGAGGCGGGCGCGCAGCCGATGGTCATCGCGGTCACCGGCGCCTCGGGCCTGGTCGGCTCCGCTCTGTCGGCATTCCTGAGCACGGGTGGGCATCGCGTGATTCGGCTCGTGCGCCGTCCGGCGCGCAATGCGCTCGAGCGCCAATGGAATCCGGATCTCCCGGCGCCCGAACTGCTGTCCGGAGTCGACGCGGTCGTGCACCTGGCGGGCGCGTCGATCGCCGGACGCTTCAGCGATGCTCACAAAGCCGCCGTCCGTGACAGCCGGATCGAGCCGACGCGCAGGCTCGCCGACGCCGCCGCACTGGCCGACGAAGGACCTGCCACCTTCGTCAGCGCATCGGCGATCGGCTATTACGGCTTCGACCGCGGCGATGCTGTGCTGTGTGAAGAAAGTGTGCGCGGCGATGGTTTTCTGGCCGACGTGGTGGCCGACTGGGAGGCGGCGACGGCGCCGGCCGCGGAGGCGGGGCTGCGGGTGGTCAACGTGCGCACGGGAATCGTGCAATCGGCGCGCGGTGGCACGCTGAGGCTGATGCGCCCGCTGTTCGCGGCCGGGCTGGGCGGCCGGCTCGGCAGCGGCGAGCAGTGGCTGTCGTGGATCGGCCTCGACGACCTGCTCGACGTCTATCACCGCGCCACCTACGACGCTCGTTTGAGCGGGCCCGTCAATGCCGTCGCGCCGGAACCGGTGCGCAACACCGACTACACGAAGGCGCTCGCCGGAGTGCTGCACCGTCCGGCGGTGGTACCCGTTCCGTCCTTGGGTCCGCGCCTGTTGTTGGGGCAGCAGGGCGCACGCGAGCTGGCCGAGGCCAATCAGCGGGTGGTGCCGACCAAGCTCGAGACGCTGGGTCACCGGTTCCGGCGCTCAAAGATCACAGACGAACTGGCTCACGAACTGGGACATGGCTGACGCGCCACATGCGTCAGGAAGCCGCGTACCAAGCCACGGATTCTTGTAGCGACGTTGTCGGTGAGTTCGATTGTGCGCTCCCGTAATTCATCGTGGCTCAGGCCGGCACCGACGACTTCCCCGTCGCGGTCGTCGGCCAGCCACAAGTCGAGCAGTTTCAAGTCGATCTCGGGGTGAAACTGCAGCGCCAACGCGCGGCCGAGCACGAACGCCTGCGACGAGTTCGCGGTCCTTGCGACCTCGGTGGCGCCGGGCGGCAACGTCCACCCGTCGAAATGCCACTGGAACCACGGCCCGCCGGGCACCATCCCGGGCTGGTCGGTGTGGATGTCGTACCAACCGATCTCCGGGGTCGTCGACCGCGCCACCGAACCGCCGAACGCCTGGGCAAGGAGTTGGCCGCCGAAACACACGCCGAGCAGCGCAACCCCGGCGTCGGCGGCGTCGCGCACCAGTTGTGTCTCCGCGCCCACCCAGGTGCGACGCAGGGCGTCGTCATACACGGGCCAGCGCGCCCCGAGCGGGACGATCACGTCGTAGCCGCGGGCGTCGGGGAAGGTGACGTCGCGGGCGGGGTCATCGACGCGTTCGGCGGGCACCACCTCGAAGGTGTCGACGTCGAAGCCGCATTCGGTGAACGCCTCGCCCAGCAGGGCTTCTGTCGCGAGATGCTCGTTGTAGATGAATAGAACCTTGGGCGTCACGCCGACATTATTTCGGTGGAGGCATGGGTGGTGCATCTTCGGGGGCAAGCTCGGCGCCGATCCTGCGGAACACCGTGTCGGACTCGTTCCGGTAATTGCCCTGGTCATCGAACGCCGCGGGGGCGTAGGTGACGGCGACGGCGATTGCGATCTTCTGCGACGGTAAGTATGCCTCGAGGGCGGCGTAGCCGGACATCAGAGGATTCTGAAGCAGCCAGTTACCCGAGATGACCACCCCGAGACCGTAGGTGTAGATGTTGTTCATCGCATCGCAGGTGGTGCAGCCGGGCTGCTTGTGCGTTTTGCCGCGCAGGTCGGTGGACACCATCTTCTTGTACGAGTCGGCGGTCAGGAGCTTGCCGGAACCAATGCCGACCGCGGTCGCTTCCATGTCATAGATGTTGGTGGTCTGGATGGCGCCGTGGGTGATGGTCCACGACGGGTCCCAAAACGTGGATTCCTCGTAGAACGGTGTGCCCGAGGGGATCTTGAGAAAGGCGCGGCGCTCAGAGCTGAACGCGTGCAGCACCGGCGAGGGGATCTCGGGGGTAAGCGAGTTGGCTGTGTTCGTCAGCCCGAGAGGCCGAAGCACCTTGTCCGACAACAGCTTCGACATTTCCTGGCCGGTGGCCTTCTCGAGCGCCAGTCCGAGCAACACGTAGTTGGTATGGGCGTAGTTCCAGTTGGTGCCTGGTTCGTAGAGGAGCGGCTGAGAGGTGGCGAAGCTGAGGATGTCGTGGACGGTCCAGCGCCGGAACGGGTTTGCGTAAAGCGCTTCGTTCATGGCTGTGTTGCCGATGACGTAGTCGACGTAGCCGGATGTCATCTGTGCCAGCTGGCCCAGGGTGACCCGGTCGGCGTGTGGTACCTCGGGCAGCCACTTCGACAGTTTGTCATCGAGGCTCACCTTGTTCTCGTCGACGAGCTTGAGCAGCAGAGTGGCCACGTAGGAGATCGCAACGGCGCCGTTGCGGAAGTGCATGGCGGTGGTCGCGGGGACTCCGGTCATCGATTCGCCGACGGCCTGGGTGACGATCTCCTTGCCGTCGACGGTCACCCGCACGATGACGGCCTTCAGATGTGCCTGCTCCATGGTGTCGCGGACGATGCGCATCACGGCGTCCGCCTTGGTGGTGTCAGTGGTTGAGGTCGGACTCTCGGCCGGCAGTGCGCCAGGCGCGCAACCGGTGAGCACCATAAGGGCGCACTGGACCGCGAGGAAGCGCCGTAGGGCGGGCATGCCCGGATCTTGGCAGAGTGGCCGCGCGGGATTGCGGATTTTGGGTATCCCCACGACGTGGCCGAACTTGCCGATTGGTTCCTCACGGATGAGGAACGGGGTAATGCCGCCTCCCAGATGCCTGCGTGGTGCGAGGGAAGTCGGGCAGAGCCGCTGATCCACGGCTCGACCTACTTCGACCATCTCGCTACCGAAGTGGAGGCGCTACGCGCAGGCGACCACCTGTTCTTCACGGACTGGCGGGGTGACCCGGACGAGAAGATGCGCGACGACGGGCCGACGGTCGGTGAGTTGTTCTGTGCCGCGGCGGAGCGCGGCGTTGTCGTTAAAGGGCTGATGTGGCGCTCACATCTGGACAAGCTCCAGTACAGCGAGGAGGAGAACGAGCATCTCGCAGATGTGATCGAACAGGCAGGCGGTGAGGTGCTTCTAGACCAGCGCGTGCGCTTCGGCGGGTCGCATCACCAGAAGTTGGTGGTCATCCGTCACTCTGACGCACCCGAGCGTGACGTCGCGTTCGCGGGCGGCATCGATCTGTGCCATTCCCGCCGCGACGATGCTTTGCACCGCGGCGACCCACAAGCGGTGCAGATGGCCGAGCGCTACGGCGAGCATCCGCCGTGGCACGACGTGCAACTGCGGGTAGAGGGCCCGGTGGTGGGCGCGCTTGACACGACCTTCCGGGAGCGCTGGAACGACCCGGCGGCACTGGACATGCTGTCGCCGATTGCCTGGATTAAGGACAAAATGCGGGGCGCGGACTTGACGCCGGGCCGACTGCCGGAGCAGCCGCCGGATCCACCTGCGTGCGGACCGCATGCGATTCAGGTGCTGCGAACCTACCCCGATGCGCATTTCGAATACAACTTCGCGCCGCACGGTGAGCGCAGCATTGCGCGCGCCTACAACAAGGTGGTGCCGCTCGCCCGGCGGCTGATTTATCTCGAAGACCAATACCTGTGGTCGAAGCGGGTCGCCGATCTGTTCGCTCGCGCCCTTCGCGACAATCCCGATCTGCATCTGGTGGCCGTCGTACCGCGTTATGCCGACGTCGACGGGCGTCTCCAACTGCCTCCCAACATGATTGGCCGTCGACAGGCGTTGGAGACGTGTTTCGAGGCCAGTCGGGAGCGGGTGCACGTGTTCGATGTCGAGAACCACGAAGGTACCCCGGTGTATGTGCACGCGAAAGTGTGTGTCATCGACGATATCTGGGGGTGTGTGGGCAGCGACAACCTCAATCGGAGATCATGGTCGCACGACAGCGAATTGTCGTGCGCCGTACTCGATTCGGACGGTGACTTCGCCCGCGACCTGAGGCTGCAGATGTTGCGCGAACACCTGGACCGCGCCGCCGACGGCAGCGCGGACGGTGGGCTCGTCGACCCGCAGACGGCGGTGAAGGAGATTGTTGCCGCGGCAGAGGCTCTAGATGCATGGCATGCGTCCGGTCGCACCGGGCCGCGTCCGCCGGGCCGGCTGCGGCCGCACCAGCCGGAACGCCTTGGCCTGCTCACCCGGTTGTGGGCCGAACCCGCCTATCGGATGTTCTACGACCCGGATGGTCGGTCGTATCGCGATCGGCTCACGGATAAGTGGTGAACTCGACCGGCAGGCTGATGGGGCCGGTGATGTACCGCGCCCTCATCCGCGACAACCGTACGGCGGTGGATCCGCATGCCGACGAGGCCGCGTTGATCGAGCAGATCGCCTGGTTGGAGCGGGTGAAGTCGGCCGCTTCGGCAGGTCAAGCCCGCGCGGCGGCGGCGCTGGATGCGAAGCGTCGCGCCGCCGAGGCGGCGGCCGGCGTGCCCACGGCCAAGCAGGGTCGCGGGGTGGCCGGCGAAGTGGCGGTGGCGCGGCGCGATGCCCCGGCGCGCGGCGGTCGGCACCTCGGCCTGGCCAAAGCGTTGGTGCACCAGATGCCCCACACCCTGGCGGCGCTGGAATCCGGCGCGCTCTCGGAGTGGCGTGCCACCTTGATCGCGCGCGAATCGGCGTGCCTGGACGTCGAGGATCGGCGCCTCTTGGATGCCGAATTGTGTGCCAACATCGGCAAGCTCGAGGGCATGGGAGATGCGCGGATCGTCGCGGCGGCCAAGGAGATCGCCGCCCGCCTGCACGCGCAGGCGGTGGTGGATCGGGCGGCGAAAGCCGAGGCGGACCGCACCGTGACCATCCGGCCGGCACCGGACTGCATGACCTACGTGACCGTGCTGTTGCCGGTCGCCCAGGGGGTGGGTGTCTATGCGGCGCTGAAGCGTTCGGCCGATACCACGGTTGATGACCGGTCGCGTGGCCAAGTCATGGGCGACACACTCGTGGAACGGGTCACCGGCCGGCCAGCCGATGCGTCAGCGCCGGTGGCGCTGAATCTGGTGATGTCGGATCAGGCGCTGTGGGGACAGGACAATGCGCCCGCGGTGCTCGACGGCTATGGCCCGATTCCGGCGTCGCTGGCGCAGCGTCTGGTGCGGGACGCGGTGGCCGATAACCGGTCGTTGGCGACGCTGCGGCGGCTGTATCGGCACCCCAAGAGCGGATCGTTGGTGGCGATGGAGTCGCGATCGCAAGTCTCGCAGTTCTACACAGCCGGCTAGCGCAGGCTCCAGTCCACGTCCTCGATGCGACGGACTTCCTCCTCTAGAACGTCGGGTATTTGTCCCTTGCGTTCCCGGATGGGCAATTGGCGCAACTCTTCG
>DASQCE010000326.1:0-5381 GCA_035634855.1 Mycobacterium sp. | reverse complement strand
AAGTCGGCGGCGGTCGGCATCAGCGGCGCTTGACCCGGCGGCGCAGCGGAGGTGAGCTGCCCGTCAGGTCGGAAGAATCGGCCCGGGAAACGGCGACAGGTAAACACGGTCGATCATGGCTTGCTCCTCTACGGACGCCGTCGTCCGAGGGAGCGTATTTTCTTGAGCCAATCGACCGCACGAGTAGGGCGCTACTCGAATCGCCGCCGCGCGAAACTGCGGGGTGATCGCGGATTTCGCTGAAATCGTGATCCCCCCGCAGTTTCGAGGGATTCAGTCGTCGGTGACGACGAGTTTGACGTCGATGTTGCCGCGGGTGGCGTTCGAGTAGGGGCACACCTGATGCGCCTTCTCGGCCAGCTGCTCGGCGGCGTCGTGGTCCAGGTTGGGCAGCGTGACCTCGAGCTCTACCGCGAGGCCGAAGCCGCCGTTGTCGATCTGACCGAGCGAAACCCGCGCCCCCACAGCTGAATCCGAGACATCGGCCTTCTCCTGGCGACCGACCAGCCGCAGCGCGGAGTGGAAGCACGCGGCGTAGCCGACGGCGAACAGCTGCTCGGGGTTGGTGCCGTTGCCGCTGCCGCCCATCTCCTTCGGGATGGCGAGGTCGAGATCGAGCTTGCCGTCGGAGGTGCGGCCGTGACCGTCGCGGCCCTCGCCGGTGGTAAGCGCTTCGGCGGTGTAGAGGGTCTTCATGCGGATTCCTTTCGTAGCGATGCGTTGAGCGCATCGGTGAGGTGACGGACCGCATCGCGCAGGTCCGCGGCTTCTTGTTCGGTCATTCCGGTCGAGCTGAACAGCTGTTCCGGGATGCACTGGGCCCTGCGCTCGAGGCGGCGGCCCGCGGGGGTGAGAGTAACGTCGACCAGGCGTTCGTCGTCCAGCGATCTCTCACGGCGGACAAAACCGTTGGCCTCCAACCGCTTCAGCAGCGGCGAAAGCGTTCCGGAGTCGAGCTGCAGCCGCTCGCCAAGTCTTCCGACCGTGACACGGCCCTCTTCCCACAGCACCAGCAGCACCAGGTACTGCGGGTAGGTGAGATTCAGCTCGGTCAGGATCGGCCGGTATGCGGCCGTCATCGCCCGAGACGCCGAATAGAGGGCGAAGCAGAGTTGGCGGTCGACGCTCAACGTGGCCATGGCAGAACTGTAGCTCACAATTTAATTGTGCACAACTGACTTATCTACTCGTAGATCCCCTCGACGTACCAGCGCCGCTGGCGATAGCACAGCAGCAGGGCTTGCGAGCGTTCATCGCTGTCGACCAGCACCTGCGCCCTGGCGGTGCGTCCGGCCTTGGACTGCTCGGGGTCCCACCACCGCTCGTCGACCGGCCATGGCCCGGCCCACCAGGACAACCGGCCGTCCCTGCCAGGTGCGGCCAGCCGCGACGGGTCCGCTGAGAACAGCCCACGGCCGGTCACCCGCACCGCGTTGCCGTCGGCATCGAGCAACTCGACCGGATCGTCGAGCAGCACGGTCGGCGACGGCTCCGGGAGCTGACCGGGCCACGGCTGACCCGGATCGGCCCGCGGCACCGGCTCGTCGCCCAGCGGTGTGAAGGTGATGCGTTCGGCGGGCCCGCGGCCGCCGCTGAGCACCGGGACCTGCACCGCCTCGGGACCGAGCAGGCCCTGAACCCGCACCAACGCGCGGCGGGCACGCAGCCGGTCCTCCTCGCCAATGCCACCCCACAACGGCAGCTGCAGCGCCTCGGCCGAAACCACCTCCACCGGCCGTAGCCGGATCAGCGTCACCGGGGCAGTGGGCCGGTCGTTCGGATTGCGCTTGTTCAGCCAGCCGTCCAGCTGCCAGCGCACCCGGTCGGCGGTGGCGTCCTCGGTCAGCGGTTCGGCGCAACGCCAAACCCGTTCCAGCTCTTGACCGTTGGCGGTGACGGCGTGGATGGCCAGTCGGGTGCATCCGACTCCCGAGGACTCGAGGCTGCGATGCAGGATGCTGGCCAACGACCGGCCGGCGAACGCGGCGGCATCGACTCGGTCGATCGGGGGATCGCAGTTCATCACCGCGTCGAGTTCCTGCGGTGGTTCACGCCCCGACGGACCGCGGGTTGACTCGCCGCGGGCGAACCGGTGCGCGGCGACGGCGTCGGCGCCGAACCGGGAGGCCACATCGCTGCGGGACAATGCGGCGAACTGCCCGATATTGCGGATTCCCATGCGCCACAACAGGTCTGACAGATCTTCACGACCGGGTGCGGCGAGGCTCGGCTCGGTGGCCAGTTGCCGGATCGACAGCGCGGACAGGAACAGTGCGTCCTTGCCGGGCTCGATGATCCGTCCCGCCCGTGCGGCGAAGACGGCGGTGGACAATTGATCGGCGATGCCGACCTGGCATTCGGCCCCGGCCGCGGCCACCGCGTCGACCAGTCGCTCAGCGGCGGCCTGTTCGGACCCGAAGTAGCGGGCCGCGCCGCGCACCGGCAGCACCAGCAGGCCGGGTCGCAGCACCTCGGCCCGCGGCACAAGGTCGTCGACCGCGGCCGTCACGTCTTCGAAATGGCGGGCATCGCGCGCGGGATCGGCGGTGACGACATGCAGTTCCGGACACCGCGCCTGAGATTCCCTGCGGCGCAGGCCTCGCCGTACCCCTGTCGCCCGAGCCGACGCCGAACAGGCGATCACCCGGTTGGCCAGTGTGACCGCGACCGGCGTCGTGGGAGGAAGGCCCGCCGCGGCCAATGCCGCGACCGCAGGCCAATCCATGCACCAGACGGCCAGCACTCGCGAGGTGGACCCGGAGGACACTCATCCGCCTACTGCCCGAACGGTGCCGAAGGATCGGCCCTTGGCCCGCATCGCCAGCCGCACCCTGCTGATGCGACCGATACCCGGGCGACCGGCGCCGGTGATCTCATAGCCACAGACCGTGGCCTCCAGCCGGGTGGATGCACCCTGCCAGTCGCCACCGGTGACCAGCAGGGTGCAGCCCTTCTGCCGCGCCCTGGCCACCACCGCCCGCGCCCGGCCAACAGGCACCGACCGGCCACCAAGGCCGAGCACCACCAGATCCATGCCATCCATCAGCACGGCGGCCACCTCGACCGGATCGGCACCGGGTTCGGGGATGACCGCGATCCTGCTCAGATCCGCGCCCATTTCGACGGCCGCCAGCAGGCCGACGTCGGGCTGGCCGACGATCGCGGCGTGTCCGCCCTCCGCCGTCACCGCCGCCACCATGCTCAGCGACAGCGATCGGGCGCCTGACAGCACCGCGACTGTCCCGCGCGGCAACGACGTTGGGAGCAGTTCGGCCTGGGGGTACCACCCGCCAGCAGGGCAGGGGGACGATTCGGGTAGCGGCAGCAAAGATTCCGAGTCCGGCAGCGGGTCCATCGACGGCGCTGGCCCCCGACGCCCGCCGCCGACCTTGCCGGACACCGCCGCGATCTTGCGACGCAGGTGTTCTACCTGTTCAGCACGGTCAAGCCGGCGCTGTTCCAGGCTCATGGCTACTGTCACAGCAGCACCTCCTGCATCATCAGAACTCTATTTTCGAATGTATGTTCGATGACCCGAGTAAACACCCACCCACCGACACCGTCAAGCGGGTCAAGGCGCACAAATAAGCTCTATTGATCGATGGTGACATTGATAAATGTCATTATTTGGTGCTGTACTCCAGCCGTGCTCAATGACGAGCGGGGTTCGCTACGTTCCCGCAGTGCTGCAGCAGTCAGCAGCCTGACCCTTCGGCAGATCAGCGCCGTGCTTCCACCCGAGCGGGCATGGGGACTGTGGCTGTCCCGCCAGATCGTGGCCCGCATCATGGACGTCGTTCCTGTCGACACCAGGACGTCCGACGGCCGCCGTGTCGTCGGTGAGTGGGTCTACGGCGTCGCGCGATCAGGCCGATACCGCAATCTATTTCGTCCACGGCAGCCGCTACGCCCTGTGCTCGCCGCGCACCCATCGCCGGCTGACCTCGTGGCTGCCTGACGGGACTGCCGGTGTCCAGTGTCGACTATCGGCTGGCACCACGCCATCGATTCCCCAGCGCCGCAGACGATGTCCGATCAGGCTGGGATTGGCTCATCCGTGACCACGGGCGGGCGCCCGAGCGACCATCGTGGCTGCCGACTCCGCAGGCGGCCATCTCTCCGTCGACCTGCTCCTGCAGCCCGATGTCATCCACCCGTCCGCGCTGGTGCTGCTCTCCCCCGCACTGGGCCTGACGTTCACGCTGGCCCGCACCCGCGAACCATTACGCCGAGATCCGGCAATCCGTTCCAGCGACGCTGTTCGGCTTCTCAAGTTGTCCTGCGCGGGAATCGATGTCGGGCTGCAGCAGCTGGTATCTGGCCGCGGACGGTTTCAACGCTTCGATGTACCCGGGCTTCGCCACCCAGTATCTTCAACAGATGCGGGACTTTTGGTTCGGGGACTACGCCGACGTCGCACAGGGCGCGCACGCCGCCATCGGTGCTCGCGCCGGCGCGTGACCAGCAGGCCTGACATGCCGCCGGCCAATGGGCCGCGGCCGCAGGCCGGTCTGATCTCCACCATCCTGCGACGGGTGCGCCGCGGGTCGCGCGACGTCATCGAAACCGCGGTGTCACAACTCTTCGACGCGGCGGTCCGCCACCCCCAGGGCGTCGCGGCCTCGGGGGAGTACCGGATCGACGATCTCGCGCGACTGGCGGGAACGACGACCCGCAACATTCGCGTGTACCGCGATCGCGGCCTGCTGCATGCGCCGCTGCGGGTGGGCCGCATCGCGCTGTTCAACGACACGCATCTCACGCGGCTGCGGCTGGTCACCTCAATGTTGGACCGCGGCTACAACATCGCCCATGTGCACGAGATGCTCAGCGCCTGGGAGCAGGGTAAGGACCTGGGCGAGGTCCTCGGGCTGGAGTCGGCGATCGCAGGCACGTGGGCGGCGGAGAAGCCACAGACGATGCCCGTCGCCGAGGCGCGCCGGCTGATCGCCGACGAGGCTGCATTCGACCGGCTGGTCGGCTCCGGGCTTATCCGCATCGAGGACGACGACGCAACCGTCTTGCGGCCCAAGCTGATCGAGGCCTTCAACGACATCCGCGAGTACGGGGTGTCCATCGACAAGCTCATCGACATCCACGAACAGGTGCTGCCACTGGTCGACCAGATAAGTGCGATCCTGGTGCAGGCGGGCGCCGAGCATGTCCAGCACCGGATCAAGCCCGGCGTAGGGCTGCCGGACGACACCGAGGTCGCCGAGTTGATCACCATGCTGGTGCGGTTCCGGACGCAGGCGGTGGCGGCGGTCACCGCGACGCTGGCCTCGTCGATCGAGACCACGATCGAGGAACTGGTCAGCCGCATCCTCGCCGACTACGTCGAGAGTTCAGATCTCGGCGAACTGGGCCCACGCTGAAAGCTG
>DASQCE010000325.1:0-3846 GCA_035634855.1 Mycobacterium sp. | reverse complement strand
ACGCTGTACATCGTCGCGCAGGCCATCCGCCGCAAGCCGGTGCTGCGGTTTGCAAACATGGCGCTGCTGGAAAGCGTTGCGCCTTAACGACCCAGCAGGTGGCGCCATCCATCGGCGATCTCTTGGTGTGTTCTGGTGTCTTCGACGGTCGGGCTGGCGGGGCCGACCCGCGATATCCGCCTTCCTCGCAACCGCGCGGTGGTGATGCTGATCATCGACGTGTCACCGTCGATGGAGTCCACCGACGTCTCACCGACGCGGTTGGAGGCGGCGAAGGAGGCAGGCAAGCAGTTCGCCGACGAGTTGACGCCAGGGATCAACCTGGGGTCGATCGCCTTCGGCGGTAGCGCGCGGCTGCCGGCCGCCGGCGCGGATCGTATTGCTCTCGGACGGCAAGGAAAACCTGCCCACCAATCCCGATGCCCCAAGGGCGCGTTCACCGCGGCGCGCCGCGCAAAGGAGCAAGGCGTGCCGATCTCGACGACCTCGTTCGGCACACCGTGTGGCTACGTCGATTTCGACGATCAGCACCTTCCGGTGCCTGTTGCAGACGACACCTTGAAGACAGTCACGACCTGTCCGGCGGCAAGATCTACCACGCCGCGGATATCAATCAGCTCAAGGATGTTCACGCCACGCTGCAGAGTCAGTTCGGGTACGAAGCCACGCGCGGCGATGCCAGTGGGGGCTGGTTCCGGTCGGGTGTCATCGCAGTGACCATGGCGGCGCTGGCCGGTCTCGCGATCAACCGACGCTTGCCCAGCTGACCGCCGTGAACATCACGCTCGCGAGCCGCGAGCGTGCGCAGAGTGCACGCCGATAGCGGCGTGTCGGCGTGCAGACGCGCGCTCGCGGGGAAGGAGGCTAGCGGCCGAGGGGGTGGGCGTCGAGCCACGCGTCGGCCACCAGCCCCGGCTCCTTGCCCTCGACGACTTGACGGCGCATATCGGCCAGTGACCCGGTGTCGAGCACGCCGGCCACCTCATTGAGCGCAAGCACCTGCTGCTCATTCAGCTCGTTGCGCCGGTACAGCGGAACGATATTCTCGGCCCCGATCAGCGCGGTTTTATCGGATAGCACCACCAGCTCGGACGGAATGTTCGGCGTCGCGGCGGTCGTCCACGCGGCGTTGATCTGCCCCGCCCGCAATGCAGCGAAAAGTGTTGCGTTGTCCGGGAATTCGCGCGGTCTCGGCATCGTGCACGGTCCGACCTTCGAAGGTGCGTTCGCTGCCGACAGCGCACCGGCAGTCACCTTCGAGCAGTTGCGGACCGCCGCGGTCACGTCGCGCCCGCCCCACGCATCGGCCGTCCGCTCGGTCACCGCGATCGCCGGCTTGTCGTCCGCGGAGGTCGTGTAGTCGCCTGCCGCGACGCCTTCGGGTAGCGCGGACACCATCGCGCGGTACACCTGTGCGTCTGAGCGGGCGGTCGCGTCGGGCTCGAACCTCTTCAGCAGCCCGCCGGTGAACCCGGGCGCGACTCGAACCTCCCCCGAGTCGAGCTCGGCCACCGGGTCAGGCACGGACCGCACATGTGCGGGGCTGCCGTAGAACCGCAGCGCCGCGGCGTACAGATGGGCCAACAGCTGTGATTCCGGGTTGTGGGTCGAGCCGACCGCGATCGACGTCGGCCCGGCGTGCCCCCCGCAGCCGACGACAATCACCGCGATGAATATTGCGGCCAACCGACCCAAGCCAGTTGCGCCGCCCGCGCGGCCGACGCGCATCGGGTCGATCAGATCTGCGCTGCCGCGGCCACCGCCGACGCGACAGCCGGGCCGACCCGCGGATCCAGCGGACTCGGCACGATCCGGTCCGGCGCGAGGTCGTAGCTCGCCACGTCGAAGATGGCCTCGGCGGCAGCCACCTTCATCCTCTCGGTGATCTGCCGTGCGCCTGCGTCCAGCGCGCCGCGGAACACGCCAGGGAACGCCAGCACGTTGTTGATCTGGTTCGGAAAGTCACTGCGGCCCGTCGCGACCACCGACGCGTACTTCGCGGCGACATCGGGATGGATCTCCGGGTCGGGGTTCGACAGGGCGAACACGATGCCGTCGGGAGCCATCGTCGCGACCAGGTCCTCGGGCACCACGCCGCCCGAGACGCCGAGGAACATGTCGGCGCCCTTGAGCGCCTCCACCATGCCGCCGGTGATGCCGGCACGGTTGGTGCGCTTCGCGAGTTCGGCCTTGATGGGGTTTAGCCCGTCGCGCGCGGGGTGCAGGATGCCGCGGGTGTCCACCACCGTGATATCCGAAATGCCCGCCGACAGAAGGATATTGGCGCACGCCATCCCCGCCGCCCCGACGCCGGAGATCACCACGCGCAGCGAGGCCATGTTACGGCCGAGCACCTTGGTGGCGCCCATCAGCGCGGCCAGCACGACGATCGCGGTGCCGTGCTGGTCGTCGTGCATCACCGGGCAGTCGAGCGCCTCGATGACACGTCGTTCGATCTCGAAGCAGCGCGGCGCGGAGATGTCCTCGAGATTCACCGCCCCGAACGACGGGCGGAGTCGCACCAGGGTTTCGACGATTTCGTCGGGATCCTTGGTGTCAACGACGATCGGGATCGAGTCCAGGCCACCGAACGCCTTGATCAGCGCGCACTTGCCCTCCATCACGGGCAGCGCCGCCGCCGGACCGATGTCGCCAAGGCCGAGTACCGCGCTGCCGTCGCTGACCACGGCCACCAGCCTGTTGGCCCAGGTGTAGCGGGCGGCGAGGGTGTGATCGGCGGCGATCGCGCGACTGACCTGCGCCACGCCAGGAGTGTAGGCGACCGACAGCGCGCGCTGGGTGTCCAGCGGGGACTTCAGCTCGACGGCGAGCTTCCCGGCTACGTGAGCCTCGAAGATCTCCTCGTCGCCGATGACGACCTGAGGGGTTTTCGCGTCTTGATGCACCGATTCGGACACGGCCTTGAGGTTACTGCGCCAAATTGACGAGTCCGGCGACGGGTTGCGGCCGTCGTGCTCAGATCAGGCCGAGCTCGGTGACCGCATTGCGCTCGTCGGCCAGCTCCGCGGTCGACTTGTCGATCCGGCCGCGGGAGAACTCGTCGATCTCCAGCCCACCCACGATCGACCAGTTGCCGTCCTTGGTGGTCACCGGGAACGACGAGATCAGGCCCTCCGGCACGCCATAGCTGCCGTCAGAGAGAACCGCCATCGAGACCCAATCACCGTCAGGGGTGCCGAGCAGCCAGTCCCGGGCGGCGTCGGTGGTCGCTGACGCGGCCGACGCTGCCGAGGAGGCGCCGCGGGCGTCGATGATCGCCGCGCCGCGCTTGGCGACGGTGGGGATGAAGTCGTTCTCGATCCAGGACTGGTCGTTGACGACCTCGGCGGCGTTCTTGCCGCCGACCTCCGCATGGAAGATGTCGGGGTACTGGGTGGCCGAGTGGTTGCCCCAGATCGTGATCTTTTTGATGTCGGTGACCGCCGCCCCGGTCTTCTTGGCGAGCTGCGAGATGGCACGGTTGTGGTCGAGGCGGGTCAGGGCGGAGAACCGCTCCTTCGGGATATCGGGTGCGTTGCTCATCGCGATCAGGGCGTTGGTGTTCGCCGGATTGCCGGTCACGCCGATCCGGACGTCGTCCGCGGCGACCGCGTTGAGTGCCTTGCCCTGGGCCGTGAAGATCGCGCCGTTGGCCTCGAGCAGGTCGCCGCGCTCCATGCCCGGCCCGCGCGGGCGGGCGCCGACCAGCAGGGCCAGATTCGTGCCGTCGAATATCTTGTTCGCGTCCGCGCCGATCTCCACGCCGGCCAGCAGCGGGAACGCGCAGTCGTCGAGCTCCATCACGACACCCTCGAGCGCCTTGAGGGCCGGCTCGATTTCGAGCAG
>DASQCE010000324.1:0-3598 GCA_035634855.1 Mycobacterium sp. | reverse complement strand
CCACACCCGTAATTACCCGCCCGCCATAGCCATTCGATGTCGCAGGCACTGTCGCGGTGAGAAGCACGCCGTCCCTGCCCGACTGCGCACGGACATAGAATTCCGTGCCCGGCTCGACGGGACCGCTCACCGCCTGTCCGTCGGTGTCGACGATGGCCGCGTCGACAGCGGTCAGCGAAGCGCTGTCGGTCGCCTGCAGCCGGAACGGGCCCACCAAGTCGCCGACGACCCGTGCGTCATCGGCCAGAATTTCAGCAGCGACGGAATTCTCCCTGGCCCACTTCGCACCGGCCAGCAGGTAGTCGTACAGGTGCACGATGCGGTCCGGGTTGCGGTATGTGGCGGAGCCGTTCAGCCAGAACCGGACCGCGCCGACCAGGACGGCGGAATCGGCGAGGATGACGAGGCGGTAAAACCGGTAACCCGCACCGCGGCGGCCGTGTCGGCTGCGCGACACCGTGCTGCCGACACCGAGCGCCTTGCGGTGCGTGCCCTTCCCCGCTTCGACGTTCAGACCGGAGGCGGTCACGTCGCGCCAGGTGTGGCCGTCGACGGACTTCTGCAGGATAAGCGACACCGCGGTGCGCGATGCGAGTTCGACTGAGTAGCCGCCCAATTCGGGCTCGCCGTCGAATGCGAAGAAAATGCCTTTGGCGGTGCGGCGCTCCACGATCGGAACGTTTCGCGGACGGTTGTCGAGGTTCAGGTCGTTGGTGAAGTGCCAGATCGCGGCCTGGGTTGCGGCGATGGCCTCGTGTTCGGCGATGTTGCCGGCGCCGAGCGGGTACCCGGCGGCGCGCAGCCTGCGACTCAGTTCCGCCGGCGAGAGCGCAGGAAACGAGTTGCGAAGCATCCAGTCGACTTCCGGCTCGTGCGCGCGGGTGCGCAGGTTGGGCACCGCCGACCATGTCGCTGCCCGGTAGTGCGATGGCTTGGTCGGAGCATGGCCGGTGAAGTCCAGCGAGTAAGCCTCGATGTTCGGGTTGAGCCGGATGAGGTCGGTGCGCGCCGACGACCCGTCGGTGAAAACGATGGTGTCAACGGTATGCGAGTAGGTGCCGCCGCGGTAGCGGGTCATCCGCGCCATATCGACGTCTCGGGCGCGGACATGACGCCGCACCGCGACGGGCAGGCGGGCAGGCCTCGGCAGGGAAAGGACGGTCATGCGGGTTGACTTTCTGGGCTCTGAACAGCGCGTATCGGCACACCGCCGGACGGGGCGGGCCTAACGCAGGAGGGCTGGCGTCAGAAAATCAACAACAACAACAACAGCGCACGCCGAGGAGGCGCGCGGGACGATGACGCAGCGGCGTCAGCTGTTGCATGTCCATACCATACGTCACGCCACGCACCCAACAAACCTCGAGTTTGAGTCGGCGTGCGCGCTAACCCTGTCCATAGGGCCTGACCACACTATTGTTGGCTGGTGACCCTCGGCGGAACGTCATCGCACTGCTGTCGATGTCGCCGATGTAGGTAGTCCCGCCGATCCCTCTACAGCCCCTGGAGGTAACCCATGACGTCGGCCCAGAACGAGTCACAGGCGCTCGGCGATCTCGCTGCCCGGCAGCTCGCCAACGCGACAAAGACCGTTCCCCAGCTCTCAACCATCACCCCACGGTTCCTGCTACACCTGTTGAGCTGGGTACCAGTAGAGGCCGGCATCTACCGAGTCAACCGTGTCGTAAACCCCGAGGGCGTGGCGATCCACGCCGAAGAGGGCGTAGGCACCGAGGAGCCGCTGCCCGAGACGTACGTCGACTACGAGACAAATCCGCGCGAGTACACGCTGCGATCGATTTCCACGCTGCTCGATGTGCACACTCGGGTCTCGGACCTGTACTCCAGCCCGCACGATCAGATCGCCCAACAGCTGCGCCTGACCATCGAGACCATCAAGGAACGCCAGGAGTTCGAGCTCGTCAACAACCCGGAGTACGGCCTGCTGTCGCAAGTGACGCCGGAGCAGACGATTCAGACCCTGGCGGGCGCACCCACCCCCGACGACCTGGACGCGCTGATCACCCTAGTGTGGAAGACACCCGGCTTCTTCCTGACTCATCCACTCGGTGTGGCTGCGTTCGGCCGGGAGGCCACCTATCGCGGCGTGCCGCCGGTGGTCGTCAGCTTGTTCGGAGCGCAATTCATCACGTGGCGCGGCATCCCGATCGTGCCCTCGGACAAGGTCCCGGTGGAGAAGGGCAAAACCAAGTTCATCCTGGTCCGTACCGGCGAGGAACGTCAGGGTGTGGTGGGTCTGTTCCAACCGGGGCTGGTTGGCGAGCAGGCGCCGGGGCTGTCGGTGCGGTTCACCGGGATCAACCGGTCGGCGATCGCGTCGTACCTGGTGACGCTGTACTCGTCGCTGGCCGTGCTCACCGACGATGCGCTGGCCGTGCTCGACGGCGCGGCCGTGGACCAGTTCCATGAGTACAAGTGAGTATCGGTCGGTAGACGCCGAAAGCGACCTGCCTATCGGCGCAACGGAACTCGCGGCGCTGGCGTCCCAGTTGTTCGCCGCCAGCGTCCGTCCCGGACCGGACAGCCCGCCGCAGACGTCGCCCGTCGCGCCGCGGGGCAATGTCCCCGACACGACGGCGGCGGCGTCCGCCGGTACCGCCGCGGCGGGCTCGGCCAACCCGTTCACGCCTGCGGCACCGGTGATCCCGCTGACCGACGTGTACGTGCCCGCGCCGACTTCGGCTGAGCCCGATGGCATTCCGCAGACGGTCCCCGTCGCGCCGCGAGGCAATGTGCCGGATGCGACCTCGGCGCCGTCGGCGGCCTACACAGTCGAGAGTGCACTCGACCCGTACGCGGTACCGACTTCGGGCATCGTGCCGACGATTCCAGGTGTGCTCGCCGGATCGACGCCAACGGTTCCGGTCGCACCGCGCGGCTCAGTACCGGACTGGCTACCGGGCGCACCGACGATCGGCGACCTGGGCTGGTCGGACGCCCCGACGGCGGCGCCGGTGGGTGACGAGGCGAATTACTACTTCCTGAGCAGTCCGGTGATCTCGGACATCCCCGCCGAGCCCGTGCCGCAATTGCGCCACGAGCACGAGGTTTTCGACGTCAACGCGGTGCGCGCGGACTTCCCGATCCTGCAGGAGACGGTCAACGGCAAGCCGCTGATCTGGTTCGACAACGCCGCCACCACGCAGAAGCCGCAGGTCGTCATCGACCGGTTGTCGTATTTCTACGCCCACGAGAACTCCAACATCCACCGTGCCGCTCACGAGCTGGCAGCCAGGGCCACCGACGCCTACGAGGAAGCCCGCGACACCGTGCGGCGCTTCATCGGTGCGTCGAAGAGCGAGGAGATCATCTTCCTGCGCGGCACCACCGAGGCGATCAACCTGGTCGCGTACGCCTGGGGCGGCAAGCACCTGGGACCGGGCGACGAGATCGTCATCACCCACCTGGAGCACCACGCGAATATCGTTCCCTGGCAGCTGCTTTCGCAGCAGACGGGCGCGATCCTGCGGGTCGCGCCGGTGGACGACGCGGGCAACCTGTTGATGTCGGAGTTCGAGGATCTTCTCGGCCCGAAGACCAAACTGGTTGCTGCCACCCATGTGTCGAATGCGCTGGG
>DASQCE010000323.1:0-3021 GCA_035634855.1 Mycobacterium sp. | reverse complement strand
TCCCGCTGGCGATGTTCGGCACGGCCCAGAACCCCGACTACTGGCGCGCAGCCGACGAATTGGGTTTCAGCCGCCACGCCAGCCCAGCCCCTCGTCCTCCGAGCCAGCAAGCACGCGGTCATCGGTTTAGCGAGCAACCCGTTGATAACTGATTCCTACCGTTGGGCGCCAGAACCGGTCGTCGAGGTCCACGTCGTCGCCGTTGGCTTGGCGGCCGTCTGGGCGAGCTTGATTGAGCCGTGGCGCGGGGCAGCGGGTTGCAGAGGCTGGGGCCCATTCAGCGCCGCTGGTGTCGGACAGCCGACCGATCTCGGCGATGTACATGTCCGCCAGATCCCACACGTCCGGCACGAGTTCGCGGTCGACGATGAAACCGAAGTCGAACCGGTCGAGATAACTGGCGAGGGTGATGTTGAGGCCGTGTCCGTCGGTGACGATCGACACCGGGAACTGGTGACACAGCTGCGCCCGGCAAGTTACAGCGGCTGACGAGGTCCTTGACTTGACCTCTGCATGGTCGGCGGCTAGGCGCGGCCGCGCATTGTTCGGACAACAGATAGTCGGTGCCGCAAGGTCGGCAGATGGGTCAGCGCCAAAACAAAACCCAGGAATCGATGGTTCGCGTCGAAATCATCGAAATCAACTACCATCCGCCGCGCCGACGACTCCGAATCACCGATAGCCGTGTATTTCCCCTAAACAGCGATAGGAGTGCGCCTTGCTGAATCGGTTGCGAACTGTGGCGAACCAGGTGGTGGAGACGGTGCGCTCGGTGGCGGGAATCCGGGCCGGGATCGAGGAGCCGCTGTACATCGTCGAGCCGCTGATCGACGATGTAGAGATCCGCGAGTACGGCCCGCGCATCGCCGCACAGACGACTCTGCTCGCCGGCGAGGAGGACGCCCGGTACGCCGGCTTCCACCGCCTGGCCGGCTACATCTTCGGCGCCAACCACGGGCGCCAGAAGATCGCGATGATCGCGCCCGTCGGCCATCAGGCGACCGGAGACGGTGGCCAGACGATCGCCATGACAGCGCCCGTCGCGCAGCAAAGCGACGGCGATCGAGGGTGGGCGATCCGGTTCTACATGCCTGCCAGCTGGACGCTGGAGACCTTGCCGATACCTGACGACGAGCGTGTCGAGCTGGTCGCGGTGCCGCCAGAGACGCTGGCCGTACTGCGGTTCAGCGGGAATCGTCGTCCCGACGGTGTGGCCGCGCGCACTCGGCAGCTGCGGCAAGCGCTGCGCGCCACCGGTTTCGAGCCCGTCGGTGAGCCCACTGCGTGGTTCTACGACCCGCCGTGGACCCTTCCATTCCGGCGCCGCAATGAGATCGCGATACCCATCGACAGATCCCCTCCCGGAGCTCACTGAACGTGGCCGCCGCGAGAAGCAAACGTCCACCAAGTGCTGCGCCGATCCGGCTGTGGCTGGCGGTCGCGATGTTGGCGGCCGCATGCGCACACGGGCTACCGAGCGGTCCACCCGCACGGGCACCGACGTCGCCGGCAGAGCCGGCGATCGCTCCAACGCCGACCGCTCGACCCGTCGGACGCGTGCTATCAGTCGGCAACGCACCTGAAGGAATCGCCGTTGGAACCTCAGGCATCGCAGCGGTCGCCGTCCGCAACCCCGACGGGGTCGTGCTGATCGACGTCGACACGGGCGCCGTCCGTCGAACGGTCCCGACCACGGGTGCGGCCCGTCACCTGAGCCTTGCCACACCCGGAGGACCTGTTCTGGCGCCGCTGGAGGGATCAAATCAGTTGATGGCGTTGGCTTTTCCCGACGGAGTCATCGCATCGGTGGTGAACAATGTCGGCCGACAGCCCCACGACGCGGCCATGACACGTGACGGCACCGTGGTGGTCACCAACGAAGCCGGCGGTGGAGTGGTATTCATCCGCGACGGCGGTGTGGTGAAGTCTCTTCCCGCGGGTCCGGTGCAGCCCGGCGGGGTCGCAGCCGTCGGCGGCTACGCCGCGGTGGCCGACGTGCAAGGTAACGGGGTGTGGGTCTACGACGGGTCGACACGCCTGCAGGTCGCTCACGCCCCGGTCGGGTTGAAACTGACCCACGCCGTTTCACTTTCCGGCGACCTGGCGGCATTCGCCGACACCGAGGGCGGCGCCGTCCTCGTCGAACGGGTCAACCCCCAAGTCAGCCAGGTGACCAAGATCGACGCTCCCGGCAAACCCTACGGACTGGCGTACGACGCAGCCGGGAGTCGATTGTTCGTCACGCTTACCGCGTCAAACGTGCTCCGAGTGATCGACGTGTCCGACGTTGTCAGACCGCGGACACTCGGTGATCTCCCCACCATCAGACAGCCCAACTCGGTCGCGGTCGACCCCCGGTCAGGCGCTGTCCTGGTCACGGGCAGCGGCGCGAGTGGAGAGGGTGGAGTGCAGATCATCACCGCCGATCTGGTACCGACCAACTGAGTGTTGTGGAAACGAAATGAGGTACACGATGAGCAGACTGCGGCAATCCGATGACGGCTGGGATATCGCCGGCAGCGTGGGAGCCACTGCGGTGATGGTCGCGGCAGGCCGCGCCGCAGAGACGGGCCCAGGTGGCGACAAGCACAGATGACCGCCTGGAGGACGACGCCGTGGAATCGGTTCTTGCACAACTGTTTCCAGCTCCGCGAAACGGCTCACAGCTATTCGACGGCGGGCAGGGCTGCCTCGAGGGGGTAGTCTTTGCGGGCTGATTCGTAGGACCGAATCGCCGGTACAGCCCGTCCCGCCGCGGCATCGATGACGCCAATTCTGCAGAGGGCCCGCGAGTCCCACAGATCGCGCGGCGCTGCGACGATCGGCCCGCCGCTTCTCGGCGCGCCACCCGCTCACTGCTCGCGGCCACCGCACATGGTAGGCGATCCATCTCGCCGAGAATGGATTCTGTTGCTCGGATGGCAGCCGTCTAAGGGAACGGTTATGTTACGACGGTGACGGTTGAGGCGCGATGGAGCCAGCTGGCTCAAGCGGCGGATGCGTCGCAGGCGGCCTACTTCC
>DASQCE010000322.1:0-10323 GCA_035634855.1 Mycobacterium sp. | reverse complement strand
CCGCCGAATGTGCCTGTCAGCGCACCGATGCCGATCGCGAGTTTGACGTCACCGGCGCCCATGGCCGCTGGTGCCAGCACGTACACGACGGTATAGACGGCGAACAGCGCGACCGCGCCGAGCACGGCAGGCGCGCCACGGCCGAACATGCCGGCCGTCGCAAGAATCACCGCCGCGCCGGGCATCGTCAGCCAGTTCGGCAGCCGTCGCTCGCGGATGTCGTAGATGCTGAGCGCCGCCAGCCACGCCACAACGCAGATGCCGGCCAGCCCCGCCCCCATCAATGGAGGTTAACGCCGACTCGGGGGCCTGCTGAGCACCAATTAGCCTCGAGTGGTCGCGGGCTGGCTGATCCTTGGCCAGCACCTCGCGGTGACGGAGTATGTGCCGATCGTATTGGTGACCGTGGCCAGCATCGGGGCGGTGCGCGCCGCGCGGGAGCGCTTGGCGCAGAGCGACACTCGAACGATCACCGGCTAGCGGGACAGCAGCGGCTGCGCCACATCGCCAACGGCCGTGATCAATTCGGGCGCCACGGTCGACGGCCCGACCGGCTGAAACACGAGTGTGTCCACGCCTAGATCAAGATACGGGCCGGCCGCTGCGGCGACCTGATCCGCGCTGCATTCCAGGAACAGCACTGTGCTGAACGATGTCTCGCCACGGTCGGGTCGACCCGACGCGACGTGGCCCACCGCATCCCGCAGCGTCGCCACGGTGAACTGAGAGTCGAGGATCACGCCGTCGGCGATTTCACCGGCGAGGGCCAGCGTCTTGGGTCCGGTTCCGCCGATCAGCACCGGAACTCGTTGCTGCGGAGCCCAATCCAGCCGAACGTCGGCCAGGCGCAGGTATCGGCCGTCGACGGTGACGGATTGCCCCGCCAGCAGATCACTCAGGGCCGAGACATACTCGCGCATCAACGTCAGGGGTGACGCCACGGCGGCGCCTGCCTGCCGCATCCAGTCCTGCACTCCGTGACCGATTCCGACCCGTAACCTGCCGGGGAACATCGCTTCGAGGGTGGCGATCTCCATCGCGGTGGTCACCACGTTGCGCAGCGGTGCGGGCAGCACACCGAGCCCGACCGTGAGCGTTTCGGAGGACACTAATGCGACTGCGGCCTGGGCGATGCCGCCCTGCAGGAAGCAGTCCTCCCACAGCCACAGTTCGGCGACACCGGCACGCTCGGCGGCGGCGGCCGTTTCCTGCAGGGTGTCGGGCCGGAAGTCTGGGCGAAACACAATGCCGGTGCGAACACTCACTCCGCGAACACTACTGTTCGGCCAGTGCGGTCCTCATCGCCTCGGTGGGCGCAGGCCGCCCGGTGAACTGCTCGACCTGAGCGAACGCCTGATGAAGCAGCATCTGCAGCCCGCTGACGACCTTTCCGCCGGCAGCCTCGACGGCCGTCGCCAGCGGGGTCGGCCACGGATCGTAGATCGCGTCGAGCAGCAGTGGCGTCGCCGCGACCGTGTCGGCGTGCTGGGCAGCCACGTCGGCGGGGACGGTGCTGACCACAACGTCGACATCCACCAACGTCGTCCCGAGCTCGATCCAGCGGATCTCGACACCGAGTCTCGCTCCGATTGCCACGAGCCGCGCCGCTTTCTCGAGGTTTCGTGCGACGACCGAAATATCCTGCACACCAAGCTCGGCGAGCCCGACGACGACGGCGGGCGCGGTGCCGCCCGAGCCGAGCACGGCCGCCCGGCCGGCCACCGGACCCAAAGCACCCTTCACACCGTCGATGTCGGTGTTGTCGGCTCGCCAGCCGCTCTGCGAACGCACCAGCGTGTTGGCAGAGCCGACGAGTTCCGCGCGAGCGGTGCGTTCGTCGGCGAACCGCAGCGCCGCGAACTTGCCCGGCATCGTCACCGACACGCCGACCCATTCCGGGCCGAAACCCGCTACCAGGCCCGGCAATTCGTCGGCCGTGCACTCGATGCGGTCATACGTCCAGCCGTCGAGCCCCAGGGCGCGGTAGGCGGCGAGGTGCAGCTGCGGTGACCGGGAATGCGCGATCGGTGAGCCCAGCACCGCCGCTTTGCGCGGACTACCTGGCACGGCGGCGGGCCGCCTATCTTGCCGAGTCGAGGACACCGTTGCGCTTAGCCAGTTCGATGTTCGCGAGATGCTGCTCGTAGTCGCGGGTGAACAGCGTGGTGCCCTGCATGTCGATCGTGACGAAGTACAGCCAGTCCCCCGGCGCGGGCTGTTCGGCCGCCGCCAGCGCGGGCTGCCCCGGCGAGCAGATGGGTGTGGCGGGAAGACCCGGCCGCAGATAGGTATTCCACGGCGTGTTCTGCGCGCGGTCGGCGTCGGTGGTGGCCACCTCGATTCGGTCCAACGGATAGTTCACCGTGGAGTCGAACTCCAGCGTCCGGTTCTCGTGCAACCGGTTGTAGATCACCCGCGCGACCTTCGCGAAGTCATCGGGCTTGGACTCCCGCTGTACCAGCGAGCCGACGATGAGGATTTGGTACGGCGACATGTTCATCGATTTCGCGGTGTCGAGCAGGCCGCCCTGCGCGTACTGCGTCGCGCTGGCCCCGATGAGCGTGGACAAAATGTCCTGGGCAGTTGCCGAGGGGTCGATGTTCCAGGTGCCCGGCGCGATCAGCCCCTCGAGGCGGCGGTGTTGGTTGCCCTGCGCGGTAACCGCGTTGATCGCCCAATCAGGAATCGAAAGTGCCGACGGCGAAGCTGTTCCCGCGGCCTTCTTCAGGTCCTCCACCGGTACGCAGTGCCCCTCACCGTCAAGGTCCACGCACGTCGCGTGCGAGATCAAGTTGAAGATGCCGTCGGTGACCGCCTTGGTCTTGACGTCCTGGACATCGTCGAGCTGGCGACCTTCGGGAATCACTAGCTTGCCGACACGGTTCTGCGAATCAGCAAGTCGTGCAACGGCGTTGGATGCAGGAATCTCAGTGCGCACCTTATAGAAGCCCGGTTGGATTGCGGAGATAGCCGAGTTGCCGTCGGCGGCTTCGACGAATGCCGAGACCGTCGCCACGACCTTGTGCTCCTGCAGGGTCTTGCCGATGGCGGTGGTGGAATCGCCGTCGTGGATCTGGATGACCACGTCGTTGACGCCGTCACCGGAATAGTCGTTGCCCCCGCCGAACAGCGTGTGCCACAACTTCGAACCGAGGAACACCGCGCCGACAAGGACCACGACCAGCAGGGTCAGCGCGAAACCGCTGGCGAAACGCCGTTTTCGCCTGTTGCGGGCTTCCCGTATTCGGGCCGCCCGAGTCATCCGGCGCCGCGGCGGTCCGACCGCCACGGGCTCAGCGCGATGCCGGCCCCAGTTGTCAGTCATCCCCGACCTCTCCGTGCGCGGCATCGGCCTGCCCTGCTCCTCGCGTGCGCAAAGCCGCGCGCCGCTGGTCCAGCCAGTTCTGCAATATCCCTACCGCCGCAGCCTGATCGATCATCGCCCGCTGTCCCTTGGCGCGGATGCCCGCGTCCCGCAGGGACCGCTGCGCCGCCACAGTGGTGAGCCGTTCGTCCGACAGGCGCACGGGTGTCGGCGCGATGCGTTGGGCGAGCTGGTCGGCCAGCTCGATCGCGTCCCTGGCGGACGAACCGGAGCGGTCGGCAAGGGTGCGCGGCAATCCCACCACCACTTCGACGGCGTTGAACTCGTCGGCAAGCTGCGCAAGCCTGCGCAAGTGTTTGCCGGTCTTGCTCCGTCGGTCCCGATCCACCGTTTCCACCGGCGTGGCCAGGATCCCGTCGGGATCACTGGCGGCCACGCCGATGCGGACCGTGCCCACGTCCACACCGAGCCGTCTGCCGCGGCCGGGATCGTCGCCCCCGGGCCGATCCGGTAGGCGGTCATCGATGTTGGCCACGGGCTAGCTCCGGCCTATTTCTGCGCGCAGCGCGGCCAATGCCGCGTCTATACCCGCCGCCCCCTTACCGGAACCCTGTGCCAGATCGGCCTTGCCGCCCCCACGACCATTGACCGCCGCACCGAACTGCTTGACCAACTCGTTGGCCCGAAGGCCGAGATCCTGCGCGGCCGGGTTGACCGCCACCACGAAGGGCACGCTGTCGTTCTCGCCCTCGGCGATCAACGCGACGACGGCCGGGTCACTGCCCAATTTGCCCCGGATGTCGCCGACGAGCGTGCGCAGATCCGCCGCCGACATTCCGCCGGCCATCCGCTGCGCCACGACACGAACCTTACCGATTTGCTCCGCGCCCGCGGCGGCATTCGCTGCGGCTGCTCGCGCGTTCGCCAACCGCATCCGGTCGAGCTCCTTCTCGGCGACCCGCAGCCGCTCGACCAGATTGGCGACCCGGGCCGGAACCTCCTCCGACGGCACCTTCAGCGTCGAGGCCAGCCCCGCCATCAGAGCGCGTTCCTTGGCCAGGTGTCTGAACGAGTCAAGGCCGACATAGGCCTCGACCCTGCGCACGCCGGAGCCCACAGACGACTCGCCGAGGATCGTCACCGGGCCGATCTGCGCCGAACTCTCGACATGCGTACCGCCGCACAGTTCGAGCGAGAACGGCCCGCCGATCTCGACTACCCGCACCTCGTCGGGATAGTTCTCACCGAACAGCGCCATCGCCCCCATCGCCTTGGCCTTGTCCAGTTCGGTGGTGAAGCTGTGCACCTCGTAATCGGCCTCGACCGCCTCGTTGGTCACTTCCTCGATCTGGGTCCGCTGGTCGTCGGTCAGCCCGCCCTGCCAGTTGAAGTCGAACCGCAGGTAACCGGGCCGGTTCAGTGAGCCGGCCTGAACGGCATTGGGACCCAACACTTGCCTCAGCGCGGCGTGCACCATGTGGGTTCCGGAATGGCCCTGTGTCGCGCCGTGCCGCCAGCGTGGGTCGACGGCGGCGACAACGGTGTCGCCCTCCACGAATTCGCCTGACTCGACATTGACGCGGTGCGCCCACAAGGTCTTGGCGATCTTCTGCACATCGCTCACCGCCGCCCTGGATGTCCCAGTCGAGCCCGTCCCCATGACGCTGCCCTCGTCGGCGATCTGGCCGCCGGACTCCGCGTAGAACGGCGTGCGGTCAAGGATGAGCTCGACCCGATCGGGCGCAGAGCTAGCGGAGTGGGCGACCACGGGGACGCGTTTGCCGTCGACAAAGATGCCGAGAATCTTTGCCTCCGAGGTCAATTCGTTAAACCCAGTGAACTCCGTCGGGCCGGCGTCAACCAGGTCGCGGTATTGCGACAGATCGGCGTGCGTCTGCTTACGCGCAGCCGCGTCGGCCTTGGCACGATGGCGCTGCTCGGCCATCAGTCCGCGGAAGCCTTCTTCGTCGACGCTCAGACCGGACTCGGCGGCCATCTCGAGCGTCAATTCCAGTGGGAAGCCGTAGGTGTCGTGCAACGTGAACGCGTCGGTGCCCGACAGCACGGTGGCACCTGATGCCCTGGTTGCGCGGGCGGTGTCCTCGAACAGCCGTGAGCCCGACACCAGGGTGCGGTTGAACGCCGTCTCCTCGGCGACCGCGATGCGGTGGATCCGGTCGAAGTCGGTGACGAGTTCGGGGTACGACGGGCCCATCGCGTCACGCACCGTCGTCATCAGGTCGCCGACGATCGGGTCGTCGATGCCGAGCAGCTTGGCCGAGCGGATCACGCGGCGCAGCAACCGCCGCAGCACGTAGCCACGGCCGTCGTTGCCCGGGCTCACCCCGTCGCCGATCAGGATCGCGGCGGTGCGACTGTGGTCGGCGATGATCCGGTATCGCACGTCGTCCTCGTGATTTCCGAGGTCATAGCCCCTGGGCGACACCGTGGCTACAGCATCTATGACCGGGCGCAGCAGATCGGTCTCGTAGACGTTGTGCACGTCCTGCAGCAGGAACGCCACCCTTTCGACGCCCATGCCGGTGTCGATGTTCTTGCGTGGCAGCGGGCCGAGGATTTCGTAGCCCTCCTTGACCGGGCCCTCTCCCCGCTCGTTCTGCATGAACACGAGATTCCAGATCTCGATGTAGCGGTCCTCGTTGGCGACGGGCCCGCCCTCGACACCGAATTCGGGGCCGCGGTCGTAGTAGATCTCCGACGACGGGCCGCACGGTCCGGGGATGCCCATCGACCAGTAGTTGTCGGCCATGCCGCGGCGTTGAATGCGCTCGGGCGGCAGCCCGGCCACCTCCTGCCACAACCCGACAGCCTCGTCGTCATCCAAATAGACTGTCGCCCAGATTCTTTCGGGGTCGAGCCCGTAGCCGCCCTCGTCGACGGGGTTGGTCAGCAACGTCCAGGCCAGCTCGATGGCGTGACGCTTGAAGTAGTCGCCGAAAGAAAAGTTTCCTGCCATCTGGAAGAAGGTGTTGTGGCGGGTGGTAATGCCGACCTCGTCGATGTCGGGCGTGCGGATGCACTTCTGGATGCTGGTCGCTGTCGCATAGGGCGGCGTGCGCTGGCCCAGGAAGTAGGGCACGAACTGCACCATGCCTGCGTTGACGAACAGCAGGTTGGGGTCGTCGAGGATCACTGACGCACTTGGCACCTCGGTATGGCCCGCCTTCACGAAATGATCGAGGAAACGCTTCCTGATCTCGTGTGTCTGCACGTCCCTGCTGCCTCATCGTCGTGGATTGTTCCGGAATTACCTGCCACTATTCGACCGCACTACAGTACCGGTCTGGGTAGCCGCACTTAAAAAGTCAACGAACCGGCGCGGCGCCGGCGACAAAGCTCAGCCGGACGGTGCGCCGCGGGTTGTCCCGGTTCAGATCGACCAGCACGACGCTTTGCCACGTGCCCAGAAGCGGTTCGCCGTCCTGCACCGGAACGGTCACCGAAGGCGCCACCAGAGCGGGCAGCACGTGGTCGGCGCCATGCCCCGGCGATCCGTGCGCATGGCGGTAACGGTCGTCGCGCGGCAGCAGGCGTTCGAGCGTGTCGATGAGGTCGTCGTCCGAACCTGCGCCGGTTTCGATGATCGCCACGCCCGCGGTGGCGTGCGGCACGAAAACGTTGCACAAGCCGTCCCCGTGCGCGCCGCAGAACGAGCGCACCTCGTCGGTGAGGTCGACGATCCGTCGGCGCGATGTGTCGATATCGAGCACGTCGGATTTCATGTTTTCCAGCCTACGAGGACTCAAGCTGACTTGACGGCGGGGTACGCGCTGCGGTCGGTGCCGAACTGCAATCCGGTGGCGTCCTTGCCGACCAAGGTGAGCACCGCGACCGCGATGAGCACGGGCACGATGGTCGCGGCGAGCGCGAACGGATAGCCGTGCGACGCGGCGTTGAACGACAGGAATGTCGGATAGACGTCCTGGGTGCCGTGGCTCATCCAGTTGACGCGGTCATCAGTAGTACGAGGTAGACGAATCGGCGAATGGTCGCACCGCTGCGGATCACGTCGCTGATCCGTGCTGGTGACGCGCATGCGGTCCTGGGTGGCCACCCACACCTCGGACTCGCGGACTCTGGTGCGGATGAGCAACAGATAGCCGAGCTATGTTCTGGCCACCTGTGTGACGTGCCCCACAAAGCGCTTCGACAAACGGTCGACGCGGGCAGCTGTTCTCGGTGCCGTGACCGGGCGTCCGGACGATCCATTTGCAAACCGAAATATGCCAACTTGCGTACCGAGATACCCATTGAAACCCCTGCGGGGCGCGAGGAAGCTGATGGATGGTCCGGTGGCGCCACCGGGGCGCCGCCCCAACACAAATCGGGGGTGGATCGTGCACGCACGCACTACCAACATTCAGGCGCAACCATCGTGCATCGACGCCGGAATCGCGCACGTCCGCGACGAGGTTATGCCCGCGCTTGCGGCGTTGGACGGATTCATCGGGCTTTCGTTGTTGGTCGACCGCGAATCCGGTCGGTGCATCGCCGCCAGCGCGTGGGAGACGGAAGAGGCCGAACGTGCAAGCGCCGAGCAGATAGGGCCGGTTCGTGACCGGGCGGCCAAGGTTTTCGGTGGCGCTGCGACGGCCGAGCCCTGGGAGATCGGGGTGCTCCGCCGCGACCACCGGTCGAGCACGGGTGCATGCGCGCGGGTCACGTGGATCAAGGTCCCGCCGGACCAGGCAAAGCGGGCCGTCGACTTCTACAAGAGCGACGTCCTGCCCGCACTGCAGAACCTCGAGGGTTTCTGCAGCGTCAGCTTCTTGATGAACCGCTCCGGGCGCGCCGTGTCGACGGCGACGTTCGACAGTCGCGAAGCCATGGAGCGCAATCGCGAGCAGGCGAGGGAACTGAGGAACGTCCGCAGCCGCGAAATGGGCGCTGACGTCATCGACGTCGGCGAGTTCGAGCTCGCGATCGCTCATCTGCGGGTGCCCGAGATGGCATGACGTGCTCCTCGCCCGCTGATTGAGGTGTGCGTTTATTCAAGGCTCGGCGAGGGTATGTCAGCTCCACACCCAGAGCCTTGGAGGAGCAATGACCATTACCGGTGTTATCACCGCAATCCTGATCGGCATCGTGGTCGGCGTGCTCGGTCGTCTGCTTGTGCCTGGCAGGCAGCCGATCGGCATGCTGGTGACGATCTTGGTCGGGATCGTGTCCGCGTTCATCGGCACTGCGATCGCGCGAGCGCTCGGCATCCCCACGGTCACCAACGGCATCGACTGGCTAGAACTGCTGGTCCAGGTGATCGTCGCGGCGATCGGCGTCGCCCTCGTGTCGGCGTTGATGGGTCGCAGGCGCACAGGCCTGATGGGCCGTAGGCGTTCCGGCCTGCTCCGCTAGCCGCACCATTCCCCCGGCGATCCCGGCTGGCCTCGCCAGCTGGGATCGTCGCGTCTGGCCCGAGCGGCACAGGCCCGATGAGATGTTGCGCCGATTGATGGGTTTCGCGCCGAGGCAGCGTTAAAAGAAGTGCAGCGAAGTCGATCCGTCGGATCCTCTGGAGGAGGTCGCGTGACCATCACAAGCGGCGCAGTAGTGACGGTGGTGCAGCCCGGTGAGGGCGACAGCGCCTCGATCCCTGGTTTTGGTGCGGTGTTCAAGTTGACCAGTCGCACCACCGGCGGACTCGTAGCGATCGTCGAGCATCCGTTCGCTGTCGGTACGATCACCGCGGCGCATCGGCACATCCGCGAAGACGAGCACTCAATCGTGATTGCAGGCGAGATAGGCTTCCGGTCAGACGACAGCGAGGTCGTGCTAGGCCCGGGTGGCTACATCACCAAACCGCGCGGCCAGATGCACGCCATGTGGAATGGCGGGTCGGAACCGGGACGCATCATCGAAGTCATCACTCCCGGAGGCGGTTTCGAGAACTACTTCCGCGAGCTCGGCGAATTGCTGACGTCAAGCTCTGGTACCGAACACGCGGGCGCACTTCACGAGTCGTCCGAATTCTGCGACCTCGCAGAGAAATACGGGCTGACATATGGGACGCCCGGTTGGATGGATGATGTGGTGAGGCGATACGGGCTGACGCCGCCGTCGCACTGAGACGTCAGCGCTGAAGCAGCGGCTTGTCCGGATGCGTGTCGTGGCCGAGGGCGAAGCCCAGTTGATCGCCGTAGAAGCGATGGCGCCGTCAACGTCGCTGACGGGACCACGGCCACGTCGAGCTTCCAATCCATCAGAGCGTCTTAAGGAGCTCATCGAGCTTCTCGTAACCCTCTGTCATGCCGACCTCCATACCGGACGACAGCAGGCCGTCGCGGGCCTCGATGTTGGGGCATATCGACCGGCCCCGCAGCCGGCTGCCGCCGTTGCCGAGGTCCTCGAACCACATGAACTCGATGTTGACCATGTCCGGCGCGCCCTCGAATTCGAAGGTCTGGATGATGAATTCGTTCTCGCGCACCTTGTGGTACACCCCGTTGAATCCGAATTCGCCGCGATCGGCCTTGTGCACGTAGCGGTAGCCGCCGCCGGACTTGAAGTTCCAGTGCTCGATCGTCATCTCAAGGTCACGCGGTCCGAGCCACTGCTTGACCAGCTCGGGTTCGGCGTGGGCTCGGAACAACGCTTCCACCGGCGCGTCGAAGTCGCGGGTGAACTCCATGGCCAGGGTGTCGACCGGGGCGTTGAGGTCCAGCGGGTTCGTCATTTGTCGCTTCCTTCCGTGTGGGTATCGGTCATCGTCGCCAGCAGGGTGTCGAGCTGGCGGTAGCTGCGTTCCGCGTCAAGCCGATAGCGGTCGATCCATGCGGTCAGCCGCTCCAGTGCCGCCGCGTCCAAGTGAACCGGCCTGCGCTGCGCGTCGCGGGTCCGACTGACCAGCCCCGCCTGCTCGAGCACCTGGATGTGCTTGGAAACCGCCTGTTTCGTGATGTCGAATGGCGCGGCCAGCTCGTTGACCGTGGCCGGTCCGCGGGACAGCCGCGCAACGATCGCGCGCCGAACCGGGTCGGCCA
>DASQCE010000321.1:0-15477 GCA_035634855.1 Mycobacterium sp. | reverse complement strand
CAGGTAGCGCACCAGCTTGAAGATCGACACCCCGGCAGCCACCCGCAGCAGCGTCCCGAGCACGCCGAACACGAAGATGATGCAGGTCAGATAGAAGGCCAGCATCAGCACGCCCAACTGCACAACCGCGTCGAAACCGGTATCGCCGACCACCTTCGCCATGGCGCCGAACGCGCCGATCGGTGCCAGCCACAGGATGCCGACCAAGATGCGGAAGACCAGTGTCTGGATAAGCCGCACGGCGCGCAGCAACGGATCCCCGGACGGGCCCATCGCCTGAATCCCGAACCCGACCAGCAGCGCCACGAACAGGGTCTGCAAGACGTTGCCCGCGGTGAGTGAGGACAGCAGCGTGGTGGGGATGATGTTTTCGAAGAATTCCATCGTTCCCCCCGCACCGTGTGCCTGCTCGGCCAGCTTGGCGCCCGCCTCGGCATTGCCGGAAATGTTGAGTCCCGTTCCGGGGCTGATCAGGTTGCCGACCAGCAGGCCGATAGCCAGGGCAACGGTCGACATGATCAGGAAGTAGGCCATCGCCAACCCGCCTACCTTGCCCACCGACGCGGCCTTGCGGACCGATCCGATGCCCAGCACTATCGTGCAGAAGATGATCGGGCTGATCATCATCTTGATCAGGCTCACGAACAGCGTGCCGAGCACACCGAGCGCGCTCCCGATGTCCGGCGCCACCAAGCCGACGATCACACCGGCGATGACCGCCACGATCACCGCCATGTAGAGCCAGTGGGTGCGGTCGCGTTTCGATTGTTTGGGTTTGTCGTCACTCGGCTTGGCCGAGCCGCCTTCTGCGTGCGTCATCTCCGGCTCCCTTGTGTCGTGCACGTGGGATAGCCAAAAGTGCGCTACGTCACACCTGGTCGGTCGCGGCGGCCAGGGCCTCGGCGAATTGGTCGAGGTCCTCGGCGGTGGTATCGACGTGCGGCGACGCCCGCAGCACCGGCATGGTCATCTCGTACGGCGCGCGCTGCACCTCGGCGTAGGTGGTGAGGATGCCGCGCTCGGCGATCAGCCACGCCCGTACCCTCTCCGGGTCGGCGCCGTCGGTGGGCGCCAACGTGGTGATCGCGGTCGGCTCGCCCAGCGGCTCCACCACCCGCCAGCCCTTAACGTCGGCCAGCGCGGTACGCGTCATCCCGCCAAGCTGGGCCAGCCGGTCGCGGATCTGGCCGGGTCCGGCGGCCAGGTGCTCCCCCAATGCCACCGAATAGCCCACCCGCGCAGCGACGTTCGCCTCGCCCAGTTCCAAGCTCTTCATTACCGGAATGCCCAAGCCCATTTCCGGCGGCGGCAGGCGCGGCCTCAGCCGGTGCGCGAGCTCAGCACTAATCGCCAGTACGCCGACGCCCCTCGGGCCGGCCATCCATTTGCGTGACGAGCTGTAGATCGCGGCGGCACCGACCGCGCAGTCGAGGTGTCCCAGTGCCTGAGCGGCGTCCACCACGAGCGGCAGACCGAGATCGCGGCACACCTCGGCGAGCGCTGCTACCGGTTGGACCACCCCTCGGTGGCTGGCCAGCGGGGTGAGGTGGACAAGGGCGGGCGGGTCGTCGGCAAGGCGCCGGGCGGCATCCTCGACGGCGAGACGGCCGAGGTCGTCGGCGGGCAGCGTGCTGACCTGGAATCGGTTGGCGGCCATGACAGCCAGGTTCGGGCCGTATTCGCCGGGCAGACAGGCAACGGTGCGTTCGCCGGCCCAGCTGCTGAGCAGGATATCGAGTGCGTTGTTCGACCCGGTGGTGAAGACGACGTCGGAACCGCCCAAGCCGGTGAGTGCGCCGATCGCCGCGCGGCCCGCGTCGAGCACCGGAGCGGCGGCCTCGGCCGCGACGTACCCGCCAACCTCGGCTTCGTGCCTGGCGTGTTGGGCTGCCGCGTCGATCACCGCGAAACTCTGCCGCGAGCACGCGGCGCTGTCGAGGTGCAGACCTGCGACCTTCGGGCGAGCCGTCCGCCACTGGTCAGCGAGGCTCATTTGGTCGACAGGGACAGCCCGAAGTCAGCTGCTGGATCGGTCCACCAATGCGTGCGACGCAGACCCGCGGCGGCCAGTTCGTCCTCCACACGGTCGGGCCGGAACTTGCAGGACACCTCGGTGAGCATCTCCTCGCCCGCGGCGAATTCGACAGCCAGGTCCAGTGCGGCGATGCGGACCCGCTGCACGCTTGCGGCGCGCAACCACATCTCAATGCGCTCCTCATCGGAGTTCCAACGGGCGACGTGCTGGAACGCGTCGAGATCGAAATCGGCGTCGAGTTCCCGATTGACCACCGCCAGCACGTTGCGGTTAAACCGGGCCGTTATGCCCGCGCTGTCGTCGTAGGCGCGCACCAGCCGACCAACGTCCTTGACGAGGTCGGTGCCCAGCAACAGGCTGTCACCGGGCTGCAACGTATCCGAGAGCGCGGACAGGAAATCGGTTCGTGGACCGGGCGTGAGGTTGCCGATCGTCGAGCCGAGGAATACCACCAACCGGCGGCCGACCCGCGGAATCTTGCCGAGATGCTCCTCAAAATCACCACACACCGCATCGACCTCGACGCCCGGGTACTCGCGCTGAATCGCCGAACCGGCCGCGCTGAGCACTCCGGCATCCACGTCGAACGGGATGAAGCGGGTCAGGGATCCGCTGTTGCGCAACGCGTCGAGCAGCATGCGAGTCTTTTCCGAGGTGCCGCTGCCGAGTTCGACAAGCGTGTCGGCGCCCGACGCGGCGGCGATCTCCGCCGACCGCGCGCGCAGGATCTGCGCTTCGGCGCGGGTGGGGTAATACTCGGGCAGCCGGGTGATCTGGTCGAACAGGTCGCTGCCCACTGAGTCGTAAAACCACTTGGGCGGCAACGACTTCGGCGTCTGCGCCAACCCGTCGCGCACATCCCGGCGCAGTGCCTGCGCGGCCGAGTCGGCGGCCAGGTAGTTGGACAGCGAGAAGGTCATGGCGATCCTCTCAGAGGGATCAAGTCGACGCGCGATCCCTCGACCACGACGAGATGGCGGTCGGGGATCTCCTGCCAGCCGGGGTTGTCGTCGTATGGTTCGCTGGCCAACACCATGCCGTCGTCTCGACGCAGTACCGACAGAGTGTCGCCCCACGTGGTGGCGCGCAGTTGAGATCCGTTGGCCGCCAGGATGTTCAGCCGTGCGTTGGGATCGGCAGCCGCAACTTCGACGATGGTGTCGCCGAGCGCGTCTAGTCCACGCTCGAAGATCAGCGCGGCCAGCAGTGCGCTGTCGACTGTCGACTCCGCCTTCTGCGAGAGGGGCAGCACCGTTCGGTCGACGAGCCCGTTGTGAGACAACAGCCACCGTCCATCGGTGAACGGTGCTGATGCCGAGGGTTCGATCGGCATGCCGATACTGGCCGACCGCACCGCCGCGACAACGCAATCGCTGCTCAACGCGGGCGCCACCGAGGCGAAGGACGCGTCACCCCACAGCGGCGCAGCGCTGCGCCACCGGCAGGGCGCGCCCTCAGCCACATCAGGCGAGTAAAAGCCGACGCCCCAACCGTCGGCGTTCATCAGGCCGTGCTTCTGCCGCCGCGGGGCATACGACTGGACCAGCAGCCCCGAAGGTGGCTCGAGCACCAGCGACGCGATCGATCGCGGTTCTCCCAGCCAGCCGAGATGTCGGCACATCAGGCGTCCCAGGCCAGGCGCACACCCGAGAAGATCTGCCGCCGGATCGGATGGTCCCAGTTGCGGAAGCTCGATCGCAGGATGCTCGACGTGACCGCCCATGAGCCGCCGCGCAGCACCTTGTAGTCGCCAGCCCCGGAACCTTCGAAGAACGGCTGCGAATACCGGTCATAGATCATCGGCGTGAAGCCCGGCCACGGCCGCAGCGGCGATGACGTCCACTCCCACACGTCGCCAAGCATCTGCTCGGCGCCATAGGCTGACGCGCTTGCGGGGTAGGCACCAACCGGGGCGGGGCGCAACGCGTCACCGCCAAGATTCGCCAGGTGTTCGGTGGGTTCCGATGTGCCCCAAGGGAATCGGCGACGCCGGCCGCTCGCGGGGTCCCAGGCGGCGGCCTTTTCCCACTCCACCTCGGTGGGCAGGCGCGCGCCGACCCACGCCGCGTAGGCCTCGGCTTCGAAGTAGGTGACGTGCTGCACCGGTTCATCGGCCGGGATTTCCTCGACGTGCCCTAGGCGGGTGCGGGTGCCGTCGGGATTCCAGAACTGCGGCGCGGTCAGCCCCGCCTCCTGCCGATGCGTCCAGCCGCGGTCCGACCACCAACGCTGCTGCTCGTAGCCGCCGTCGTCGATGAACTGCCGCCATTCGCCGTTGGTCACCGGGACCCGGCCGATGCGGAAGGCGGCCACGTCGACGACGTGCGCGGGACGTTCGTTGTCGAGCGAATACGGCTCGCTGCCCGCATCGACGCCGAGAACGAATTCCCCTGCGGGCACGAGCACCGACGTGCCCGCGACTCCCGGCCGGCCCGGCGGCAGCGGCGAGCCGGTGCCCAACAATGGCGGCCCCGACCGCAGGTTCAGTGCCTGCAGCATGGTCTCGTCGTGCTGGTTCTCGTGGCTGATCACGAGCCCGAACCGGAAGGCGGCGTCGCCGTCGTCGTCGGGCAGTGCGTCGAGGTTGTCCAACGCTCTGTCGCGCACGGTGGCGCAGTATGTTCGGGCCTCGGCCGGCGGCAGCAGGGGCAGCTCGACGCGGCTGGCGCGGGAGTGGACGAACGCGTCGTAGAGACGGTCGACATCGGGCGACAGCATTCCCGGCCGGTCAGGGTTGCCGTCGCGAAGCAGCCAGAGCTCTTCCTGCTGACCGATGTGCGCCAGGTCCCACACCAGCGGGCTCATCAACGGGTCGTACTGGCGCAGAAGTTCGGCGTCGTCAAAATCGACGAGCCGCAACGTGCGGTCCCTGGCCTTCGTCAGCTCGCGCGCAAGCGTTTCGCGTGTCACAACTCCCCTTGCGCCAATTGGGTAATCGCGGTTTCTATCCCGTATTTGACCGCCCGATCGGAGAAATCGTCGGCCGGACATCGTCCTTTCTCGACCGAACGCACCAACTGCTGCATCGATTCCTCGAGTTCGGCGGGCGCCCGTTCGGCGGCGGTGTGCACACAGCGTTTGGCCGCCGCATGCAGCCGTCGGTCGCCGAGGCCGATCTGGGCGGCGCGGTCCCACACCGTCGCCACGGCCTCGGTGGCTTCTGCGGCGATGTCGGCGGCGACCGGATCGTCGAGCAGCGTGACGAGGGTGAACGCCACAGCGGGCCATACCGTGTCGGGCAGGCTGTCGAGGTAGCGGATCTCCAGCCAGCGGCGCGGCCGAACCGGCGGGAACAGCGTGGTCAGGTGGTAGTCGAGATCGGCTTGCGTCGGCCTGCGGTCGCCCAGCAGCACCCGGCCGTCGGCCCAGTCAGCGAACGGCACCCAATCCGTAATCGGAACCGCATCCATCTCCGGCGTCGGGTGCACGAGCATCACCGGCGCCTTCAGCGCATAGCGCGCCCAGTCGCTGGCCGGGTCGTCGCCATTTACGCCAAGGATCGGGCCACAGCGCGCCGAATCCAACTGGCTCCACACCCGCTGCCGCGTCGATTGCCAGCCGGTGAACTGGCCGCCGAGCAGTGGCGAGTTGGCGGCGATCGCGATCATCGTCGGGCCCAACGCGTGCGCTAGCCGCACCCGATCGGCCCACCCGTCGCGCGGACCGGCATCCAGGTTGACCTGTACCGACGCGGTCGACGTCATCATCGCCGCGCCCGCGTCACCGGTCTGGCTGGCGATGAAGAACCGCTCCATCGCGCGGTACCGGTCGCCCGGATTCACCCGCTTGGCCGCGCGCAGCGGGTCGGCGCCGAGTAGCACCAGACCGAGGCCGGCTTGCGCGAACGCCGAGCGCAGCACTGCGCGGTCGGCGGTCATCGCGGCGATGGCCGCCATCGGCTCATCCATCGGCGGACCGGACAACTCGACCGCTCCGCCGGGCTCGACGGTGATCGCGCTGCCTCCTGGCAGCGGCGGCACATCGGCGATCGCGTCGCTCAGCTCGGCCCAGCTCGGGCGGTGCGTCGGATCGGCGAGGTCGAAGCAGTGCGCCTCGACTTCGAGGCCGACCCGCCCCACCGGACCGTCGGCCAGACAGCTCTCGCCGATATGCAGGGCGGCGCTATATGCGCTGGTCAGCTCGGCTTTGCCGGCGTCCGATGGGTGCGCGTCGTCCACCTCGGACGTCATGGCGAAGGTCATATCTTCCGGCCCCTTCCGGGTAGGGAACGATCGCGGCCTTCACTCCATCTTCCAGAGACGACCGACAAAGTCGCGCGATTTTTGGATGACGCGTTCGTGACGGGTACCCGAAAACGTTGCCCGTTACTGCCCGAGCGTGTTCTGCATCGCCCCGGCCAGTACGTTCACCGCGGGTCCGCCGTTGCCGGATTGACAGACTTTCGCCTGCAGCAGAACGTTCTCTCGCTTGCGGGTGGTGGTAAAACAGCGCCGGTCGGTGCCCGCCTCTTGCTTCGCCCAGTCGGCGTCGGTCGCGCCGGCCGGGCCGCCGGTGAATGTCCACACCTGGGTGGTGAAGTTGTCCAGGTGCATGGCCGTGGTCAGGCCGCTGCATCCCACGGTCCGGTCGACGACCCGATGGAACGCGCGGTCGGCAGCGTCGGTGGTGGCGAACACGCCGACCGCCTGCTTGGCGAAGTGCGTCTGGTCGTTGTCCGATGTCTGAGTGACCGCACCGTTGAACGACGCCAGATCCGGGTCGGCATACACCTCGGGCAGCCCGATGTCCGCCCAGTTGTTGCAGGCCGGATCGTCGACGTAATACGACTGGAAAGGATCGGTGAACGTCCACGCGAACCGCATTGGCGCGCCAACGATATTGCTCACCGAACCCTTGGCCATCACGGCGTAATTCACCACACCGGGATCGGACGGACGAGCGCCAGCCGGCGCCGCCACCGACAGACCAACGGCCAGACCGACGCCGAACACGGCGGCGATCCGCATGAACTAGACCTTTGCCGACAGCGTTACGTCGATGTTGCCGCGAGTGGCCTTGGAGTAGGGGCAGACCCCGTGCGCCTTGTTCATGAGTTCGTCGGCTGCGCTCTGCTCCAGGCCAGGGAGGTAGCCGATGAGGTTCGCGTTGATGCCGAAGCCGCCCGCGGAATCCTTACCGAACCCGACCTGGACCGTGACGCCGGTCGCGTCGTCGAGGTCGATCTTCTCGTTGCGCGCCACCAGACGAATCGCACCGAGGAAGCATGCGGCGTAGCCGGCGGAGAACAGCTGCTCGGGGTTGGTGCCCTCGCCGCTGCCGCCAGCGGCCTTGGGCGGGCGGGTGTCCAGATCGATCCTGCCGTCGGACGACTTCACATGGCCGTCGCGGCCGCCTCCGGTTGCGGTTGACTCTGCGGTGTAAACGACTTCGATGCTCATGGCCATGATCATGCCAGTCCCGCCGTCGACGGCAAGACGCCCCGGTCGGTGCATCGACAGGGGCGCCTGCGGGCAGCGCACTACTTGCCGTTGGTGTTCGTGTTGGCGCGCACGCCCTCCTCAACCTTCTTGCCGAGGTCGGGGTCGACGTTCGTCCAGTACTGGAACACCCGCGACAACACAGGTTCGCGCACACCCTTTGACACATGACCAATGATGTTGTGCGCCAAGCGGTCCCGCGCTTCGTCGTCGAGCACCTCACGCACCAGCGTGCCGGGCTGACCCCAGTCGCTGTCGTCGGGACGCAGCGTGTACGCGGAGCGAACCATCTCGCCGTCGGCGTACCAGCGCACCTCGGCCGCACGCTTGGGGTCCGCCTGCGGGCCGCCCATCGAGTTCGGCGCATACACCGGATCTCCTGCGTTGTGAATCCGCATCGCGCCGTCCTTGGAGTAGCTGTGCACCTCGACCTTCGGCTCGTTCACCGGGATCTGCTTGTAGTTCACCCCGAGGCGCGCGCGGTGCGCGTCGGAGTAGGAGAACCCGCGGGCGAGCAGCATCTTGTCCGGACTCAAACCGGTGCCGGGCACGATGTTGTTGGGCTCGAACGCGGCCTGCTCGATCTGCGCGTGGTAATCGGTGACGTTGCGGTTCAACGTCATCCGGCCGACCTCGTGCAGCGGGTAGTCGCCGTGAGGCCACACCTTGGTGAGGTCGAAGGGGTTGAATCGGTAGGTCTTAGCGTCCTCGAACGGCATGATCTGCACGTGCAGCGTCCAGCTCGGGAAGTTGCCGTCCTCGATTGAGGTGTACAGGTCGCGCTGGTGCGCGTCGCCGTCGACGCCGGCCATCTCGTCGCCCTCCTCCTGGGTGAGGAACTCGACGCCCTGGTCGGTCTTGAAGTGGTACTTCACCCAGAAAAGCTCGTCTTTGTCGTTGAGCCAGCTGTAGGTGTGGCTGGAGTAGCCGTTCATGTGCCGCCAGGACTTCGGGATGCCGCGGTCACCCATCAGGTAGGTGACCTGGTGCGCTGACTCCGGCGAGAGGGTCCAGAAGTCCCACTGCATGTGGTGGTCGCGCAGATTGGTCGCCTGCATCCGCTTCTGGGAGCGGATGAAGTGCTGGAACTTCATCGGATCGCGCATGAAGAACACCGGCGTGTTGTTGCCGACCATGTCGAAGTTGCCCTCGCTGGTGTAGAACTTCAACGCGAAACCACGCGGGTCCCGCCAGGTATCTGGGCTGCCCCGCTCACCGGCGACGGTGGAGAATCTGGCCACCATCTCGGTCTTGGTGCCGGGCTGGAACACCGCGGCCTTGGTGTACGGGCTGACGTCCTGGGTGACCTCGAAGTGGCCGAAGCCACCGCCGCCTTTGGCGTGCGGCTGCCGCTCCGGGATGCGCTCCCGGTTGAAGTTCGCCATCTGCTCGATCAGGTAGTGGTCCTGAAGCAGGATCGGACCATCGGGCCCCACCGTCAGTGACTGGTCATCGCTTGGCGCCGGGTTGCCGGCGTCCGTCGTCGTGAATTTCTCGGTCATACCCGACGGGTACACCCGAAAGGGACACGACGTCAACGACGGCTGGGGCCCAACACGCCGAAAATAGACGTCCTGCAGGCCTGCTCTCGCACTTCTCCTGCAAAAACGTCGATCTCGCGGTCTTCTTCGGACTACGGGCGGGACGGCGCCGTCGTGCTCGGTGCGCCCGGGGATGGCGCCTGGAAATTCGGGCCACCGGGTCCGAACGGCGGCTGAAAACCCGGGCCCGGACGTTCGAACTCACCGCGAGGGCCCATCGGAAACATCGGAGGCGGGCCACCCTTGTGGATGATCGCGAAGTCGCGATCGCGATCGCCGTGGCCCCAGCCGCGATGGCCGCCGGAATGCGCGCCGAGGAAGAAGCCGGAGAAAAAGATGACGGCGACGATGAAAACGACGCCCGCTACGATGCCGACCCAGGCGGCCACCGCGGTGAGCCGGCGGTGGCGCGGCGGCTCGACAGCTGCGGGAGGCGGTTCGGAGGGCGGCGGTGCGGCGGTGGCCACTGGGCCGGTCGCAGGTTCAGAGGACGGCGTTGCTTCGCTCATGAACCCGAGCATGCAAGCGGTCCCGATGCGCCTGTCTTGAATCAGTTATGAATCAGCTGTGAAATCACGGCGCGCCCGATCGTGTGCTTCCTCGGCCTTACCGGCGTGCGAGGCGGGCGTCTTCTTCTGTGACGCGACGACCATTCGCGAGCACACCACACGCCGTTTGAGATCGGCCGCACGCATTGCTGCCTGGCCAATTGCGGTTCCGCTGAGTGAGTCGGCCATGGTGCCCCCGTGCGTTTGTGCACTGGCCGGATACCTAAGATCGGATTTCGTATGCGGGGGGCGCCCGCCTGCCGCGCCGTCCTTAATGTCCCACGGTTGATTGACGATTCCCGATACTGGGTAACAACCGGGTGGCGCCGCGCAAGCGGTTCCGCGTTGGCATGCCCGGCAGCCTCGGCGTATGGCTGTCGGTCACGCCCGGCCGCAGGCACACACCGATTGCCCGGGAGGTTTCGCTGTGTCTCGTGTCTCGTTTTGCGAAGGTCGCTGCGGGGTAACTAAATCGTTGCCGCGGAGCGGTTCGTGGGTGCCCTTCGCGACAGGTGGCCGGCAGTGTGCCCACATTTCGAGCGCTTGGCGGCGTTCAACTGTCGGCCACCGTACCCAAGCCGAATATGGTTCTGCTGACTGACTTTTCGGGAACGATACGCCCAGTGTTGGCACTGGGGATGGTCACGTGCCGGTCCGGCGTAAGGCGTTCGACGGGGTGACCCTGGTAGTTCAGCAGCGAGCCCGGCCCGTCGACCGAAGCACCAAAGCTCTGATTCCAAATGACGCGCAAATGATGCATGAGGGTGTCGCTGGCGGGTACTGATGCAGGCATGAAACACCGACACGATCGTTGCGATGTCGGGCTTGATGGGCCTGGCTGCCGCTGTGTTGACAGGTGCACTGTGGGGCACCCCATTGGTGACGGCATCGTTCCCGTGGTTTGTGAGCTAGCGATCAGTACTCGCGCTGCTCAGGGCTTCAGTGGGTTGACCGCGAACTGGATCACCCGGTACGGCGCGTTGTCGCCGGGGCCAGTGTTCCACTGGCTGATGAACACCCGCAGTTCGTCGAGCGTCGAGCCCGGCGAGATGTACCCGCCGTACGGCTGCGCGAGCCGGTTGTCCTCCGGCGGCGGCAGATCCTCCGCGGGATCGGGCCATGCGCCGGCGAACACGACCGTCGTCGCCGGCGCAGCGCCTAGGCCGGTCGGGTCGTCCGCGACGCGGACCTCCATGTTGCCGGTAGTGGCGTTGAAGTACGAGAGCACGGTCTTGCCGTCGATCTGCCGCACGCTCATTTCGCCGATGCGGTCGGACCACATCGGCGTCGGCGGCTTGCCCCACCCGGCCTGAGCAGACCAGCCCTGCCAACTGGCGCGGTCTGTGAACGTCTCAGGCTTGGCCCGGTAGAGCACCGCTGGTCCGCTGCGGTCGAAATTGTTGGCGACGATGTACACCCAGCCGCTCGGCGAATCCGGCTTCGGGATCGGGTCATAATAGCCGCTGATCTGCGACTGCCTGCCGCCTTGATAAGTCGCATCCCGCTGGGACTTCTGTACCGTCGGCCAATTTCCTTGTGCTGGATTGGCTTTCACAAGCCTCGACGTCTGCGGTACCAGGTCCTTGACCGTGGTGACGAGTAGATAGTTCTCCCGGTTGATCTGCACAACGCCTGCGGGTAGCTGCGACATCCCCGCCGGTGTCGGCTCGGCCAGCAGGGGCTTGAAGTTGCCGGTGACCCGGTCGTAGCGCACCCCGCTGCGGTCGTCGATCGAGTCGGTGTCGACGTGCAAAGCGATCGGCGAATGCCAGGGGCCGAACCCGACACCCTGGCCCGCGAAGCTGTCGCCGCAGACCTGCAGGATGCCATCGGGGAACTCCATGAACTCGCACAGGTCAGTGGCACCGATGTCGTAATCACTTGTCGGCGTGCCTGTTCCGGCGGTGGGTCCGATGCGGATCACCTGACCCGGCGCCAGCGGAGGCAGCACAGGCTCGGGGATGGGAGCGGGCGGATCCGCATGCGCCAGCGGGGACAGCAACGCGACAGCCAATGCCGAGATCGACGAAATGGCGCAAACCACTCGCACTTTTGCGCCCAAACGTCCGTTTCGGCGCAAGAGGATCACAGCTCTGCGGCCAGCAGCTCAGCGATCTGAATTGTGTTCAGCGCCGCACCTTTTCGCAGATTGTCGCCCGACACGAACAAGGCCAGTCCACGACCGTCCGGCACCCCGGGATCCTGGCGGATACGCCCAACGAGTGATTCGTCGACGCCGGCGGCGGCCAGTGGAGTGGGCACGTCGACCAGCTTCACCCCTGGCGCAGCAGCCAACAGGTGCCGTGCGCGTTCGACCGACAGCGGCCGGCCGAACTCGGCGTTGATCGATAATGAGTGCCCGGTGTAGACCGGCACGCGCACACACGTTCCGCTCACCAACAGGTCGGGAATGCCGAGGATCTTTCGGCTTTCGTTGCGCAACTTCTGGTCTTCGTCGGTCTCGCCGGAATCGTCCTCGACATACGAACCGGCAAGCGGCACCACATTGAACGCGATCGGCGCGACGTACTTGTTGGGCGCCGGGAACTCCAGCGCGGAACCGTCGTGCACCAACTGCTCGCTGTCGTCGACCACCGCGCGCGCCTGGCCGAACAACTCCTGCACGCCGGCCAAGCCACTGCCGGACACCGCCTGATACGTCGACGCGATCATCCGGACCAGTCCGGCCTCGTCGTGCAGTGGCTTGAGCACCGGCATCGCGACCATAGTCGTGCAATTCGGGTTCGCGATAATTCCTTTCGGCCGGTTACGGGCGTCAGCGAAATTGACTTCGCTGACCACCAACGGCACGTCGGGGTCCTTGCGCCACGCCGACGAATTGTCGATGACCGTCACCCCGGCGGCGGCGAACCGCGGCGCCTGCACACGCGACATCGTCGCACCGGCGGAGAACACCGCGATGTCCAAGCCTGCGGGATCGGCAGTTTCGGCGTCCTCGACCTCGATCTCCTCGCCCCGGAACGGCAACTTCTTGCCCTGCGAGCGCGCGGAAGCGAAGAAACGCACGCTGGTGGCCGGAAAGTCCCTTTCCTCCAGCAGCGTTCGCATCACCTGACCGACCTGCCCGGTCGCACCAACCACACCGATGTTGATTCCCCGGTCGTCCCCTGCCCTGCGGGCGTGGGCCCAGCGCTCCTGCCCTCCTAAGTTGACCATCAACGTCCCGTTCCCGCGTAGACGACGGCTTCCTCGTCGCCACCGAGCGCAAACGCCTCGTGCAGAGCGACGACCGCCTTGTCCAGTTCAGTGTCCTTGATCAGCACCGAGATTCGGATCTCCGAAGTGGAGATCAGGTCGATGTTCACACCCACCTCCGCCAGCGCCTCGCAGAACTTCGCGGTGACGCCGGGATGGCTGCGCATGCCCGCTCCGACCAGCGACACCTTGCCGATGTGATCGTCGTAGAGCACCTTGGAAAACCCGATCTCGTCCTGAAGCGATGTCAGCTTTTCCACCGCACCCGGTCCGCTCTCCCGCGAGCAGGTAAACGTGATGTCCGTCTTGCCGTCCTCGATCTTGGAGATGTTCTGCAGCACCATGTCGATGTTCACGTCGGCGTCGGCGACCGCTCGGAACACCTTGGCGGCGTAGCCGGGAACGTCGGGGATGCCGACGATCGTCACCTTCGCCTCGCTGCGATCGTGGGCGACTCCGGTGATGATGGCGTCTTCCATGCAAATGTCCTTTATCGATCCGGTCACAATCGTGCCGGGCTTATGTGAATACGACGACCGGACGTGAACCGGAACGTTGTAACGGCGGGCATATTCCACGCAGCGCAGCATCAGCACCTTGGCGCCGCATGCCGCGAGCTCGAGCATTTCCTCGAACGACACGGTGTCCATCCGCCGAGCGTTCGGCACGATGCGCGGATCGGCGGTGAAGATGCCGTCGACGTCGGTGTAGATCTCACATACGTCGGCGTTCAGCGCCGCGGCCAGCGCGACGGCGGTGGTGTCCGATCCCCCGCGGCCGAGCGTGGTGACGTCCTTGCTGTCCTGGCTGACGCCCTGAAAGCCGGCAACCAGCACGATGAGGTTCTCGTCGAGGGCGGACTGCAGCCGGCTGGGTGTGACGTCGATGATCTTGGCGTTGCCGTGCGTGCTGGTGGTGATGACGCCCGCCTGCGACCCGGTGAACGAGCGGGCCTGCGCGCCCAGTGAGTCGATGGCCATGGCGACCAGCGCGTTGGAGATCCGCTCGCCTGCCGTCAGCAGCATGTCCATCTCCCGCGCCGGGGGCGCCGGGCACACTTGCTTGGCCAGATCGAGCAGGTCATCGGTGGTGTCACCCATCGCAGAGACCACTACGACCACGTCGTTGCCCTGCTTCTTGGTTTCAACGATGCGTTCGGCGACGCGGCGGATCCGCTCGGCGTCGGAGACCGAGGATCCACCGTACTTCTGTACGACGAGCGCCACTGTCTAACCTTTCTTGGGCGGGGTTCACCTAAGAATAAGGGGTCTGCGCACCCCATTTACTCCGCCGGTAGCGTCAAGATGTGGTCAAGAGTGCCGCCAACGAGCGGTTGCCCGCGGGCGGCCCGCCCGCCCGGAGGGCAGGGGGAGAGCAGACGGCCCGACAGCGACGCGCGCAGACCCGGGTACCGATCCATCCTGACCTCGCCGCGCGGTGGAGTCCGCGGATATTCGACGGAGACGCCGTGCTCACGCCCGATGACCTCGTCGCAGTCCTCGAGGCCGCTCGCTGGGCCGCCACCTGGGGCCACCGCCAGCCGGTGCGCTTCCTCGTCGGCCTGCGTGGCGACGAGACCAACGCCGCGATCTCCGAGCTGCTCAAACGCGGCAACAGTTACGCCAGGGCCGCGGGCGCTCTGGTCATGGTCTGCGCCGACGAGGGCGAGGACGAGCGGACCGCGCGGTACGCCGCAGTCGACGCCGGCGCGGCGATCGCGCAGTTGACCATCGAGGCGGTCTCGCGCGGGCTCATCGCCCACCCGATGGCCGGCTTCAACGCCGACGGTGCCCGCGAGGTGTTCGGCATCCCCGAGGGAGTGCGGCCCATCGCCGTCGTCGCGGTCGGATCGTTGGGCGGCTACGACAACGCGCCGCCCGAGATCGTCGAACGCGATGCGCGGGGCCGCGAAAGGCTGCCGCTGGAGGAAGTGGCGTTCGCGGGACACTGGGGGCAACCGCTGCCGCTGTGAGGAAGAACCGCCATGACACGCGTCAGGAACAGGCCTTCGCCAACGCGTCGAGATTCTCGGAGATCCGGGCGTTCAGCGCCATCATCTCGAGAGCCGCCGGCGGCGCTGGCGCACCTGGAGCCCGCGAATCAGTTTGTGAGCGCAAAATAGGGAACTTTCCGACGAACTCGTTGGCAAGGCTGGCGACCGTCGTGGCCGTCCGAGCCAGGTCAGGCGATGTAACCTTCTGGGCGCGTTCGGCCAGCCCGTCGACCCAGGCCTGATATGCCGCATCCTCGGCCGCCGTGGGGACACCCTGCTCGCCATTGGTCTTGGACGCAATGTGCTCGGCCTGGGATCGGTTGTAGTCAAGCAAGTCCTTGACCGGACGACATTCCTCGGACGGCCGGTCAAACACGGTGTAGGACAACACAAGCGCCACAGCTGCCAGCACTGCGACGGCGATAGCGACCCACAAACGCCGATCCAGCTTCATCGCACGAACTGTAACCCAGCCGAAACACCGGAAGCCTGTCCACGTAACAGAAACACCGGTTACTGGCAGTGAACGGCTCTCACCGGAGCCGCACCACTCCAGGAGATGTACATGGATACAGGAACCACAGCATTCATGCTGTGTTGCATCATCGGCCTCACGATGATGATCCCCGGCCTCGCGCTCTTCTACGGCGGCATGGTGTCCGTCAAGAGCTCGACCAACATGATGATGATGACGTTCGGCGCCGTG
>DASQCE010000320.1:0-2322 GCA_035634855.1 Mycobacterium sp. | reverse complement strand
TCGACATCTGGCAGGCGGTCAAGCCGACGCGGCTGGGCGTCACCGCATGGCCTGTGGTGCGGCGCGGCACGGACTGGAAGCACGGCGTGTGCGAGGCGCTGGGCTGGCCGCACACCCAGCAGGCCGACATCGCCAGGGCGTGGCAGCGAATCAGAAGCCGGGTGCGGGATTGGAACGACCTGGAGCCCGCGCTGATCGGCCGCGTCGAGGAACTCATCGACTTCGTGACTGCCAGCGCGTAGCGCGATCGCTCAGCCGAGCGCGTGGCCGGTGGTGCTGTCGATGTGGCCGGGGATTTCTCCCTCGTGACGATCTCCGGTCGACGAGGTTCCGCGGGGCTCGAACATCAGGATCGAGCCGCCGGGTGACGATGGCTTGTGCTCCGTGCCCTTCGGAACGACGAAGGTGTCGCCTTTGCGCAGCACGACGGTCGATTCGCTGCCATCGGCATCCCGCACAGCGACGTGGAACTCACCGTCGAGGACGAGGAAGAATTCGTCGGTTTTTTCGTGGACGTGCCAGAGATGCTCACCTTGGGCATGGGCGATCCGGACGTCGTAATCATTGACCTGGCCGACGATTCGCGGACTGTAGATGTCGTCAAACGACCGGAGCGCCTCGGTTAGATTGACGGGCTTGGTGACCACGATTCGATCGTATGTCTGGTCGACGTGGTAAGCAGAGAGCGTGTCCGACGGTCTGTTTGACGTCCCCGGCGAAGTAGGCGCGAGCGCGGGCGGGCCCGTCGGCGCATCGGCTCCGCTGGCGGTGAAAATGCGGCCGGCCACCCTCGACGAGGTGGTCGGGCAGGATCATCTGCTGCGGCCCGGCTCGCCGCTGCGGCGAATGGTCGAGGGCTCGGGCGCGGCGTCGGTCATCCTCTACGGCCCGCCGGGCACCGGCAAGACGACGCTGGCGTCGCTGATTTCCCAGGCCACCGGCCGCCGGTTCGAGGCGCTGTCGGCGCTGTCGGCCGGCGTGAAGGAGGTGCGCGCCGTCATCGATGTCGCGCGGCGCGCCGCCGCGCACGGTGAGCAGACTGTGTTGTTCATCGATGAGGTGCACCGGTTCTCCAAGACCCAGCAGGACGCGTTGCTCTCAGCCGTCGAGAACCGGATCGTGCTGCTGGTCGCGGCCACCACCGAGAACCCGTCGTTCTCCGTGGTCGCGCCGCTGCTGTCGCGGTCGCTCATCCTGCAACTACAGCCGCTCGACGCCGACGCCGTCAGGAACGTGGTGCGCCGCGCCATCGACGACCCACGGGGCCTCGGTGGCCAGATCGACGTCACCGACGACGCAGTCGAACTGCTGGTGCAGCTCTCTGCGGGCGACGCGCGGCGCGCGCTGACCGCGCTGGAGGTGGCCTCTGAAACAGCCGGAGCGGCGGGGGAGCAGGTGACGATCGCGACCATCGAGCAGTCGCTCGACAAGGCGGCCGTGCGCTACGACCGCGACGGCGATCAGCACTACGACGTCGTCAGCGCGTTCATCAAGTCGGTCCGCGGCTCCGACGTCGACGCCGCCCTGCATTACCTGGCGCGGATGCTGGTGGCGGGGGAGGACCCGCGGTTTGTGGCCCGCCGGCTGATGATCCTTGCCAGCGAGGACATCGGGATGGCCGATCCGATGGCGCTGCAGACCGCCGTCGCCGCGGCGCAGACGGTGCAGCTGATCGGCATGCCCGAGGCGCAGCTGACGTTGGCGCATGCGACGGTGCACCTAGCTACCGCGCCCAAGTCGAATGCGGTCACCACAGCGCTGGGCGCGGCGATGAGCGACATTCGAGAAGGCAAGGCCGGCCTAGTGCCCGCCCACCTACGTGACGGCCACTACTCCGGCGCCGCCAAACTGGGCCACGCAATCGGCTACAAGTACAGCCACGACCACCCCGATGGTGTTGTGCCGCAACAGTATCCGCCCGACGAACTGGTTGGGGTCGACTACTACCAACCGACCAACCACGGCGCCGAGCGGGAGATCACCAGCCGGCTGGAAAAGCTGCGCGCCATCATTCGTAAGAAGCGCTGACAGCCTCGCCTCCCACCCACCGAGATCGACCCTTGACAGCCCCCGCACCCCCTCTTATCGTTGTAATCAATCAATTGATTGATAAAGTGTAAGGTTGATAATTGGGGAGTGATGGAGATGCAGACGCCCGGCTGGACCGCGCCTTCATGGCGCTGGCCGACCCGGTTCGGCGCGCGATCGTTGCGCGGCTGTCCCGCGGACCGGCCACGGTCAACGAGCTGGCCGCGCCATTCGACATCACGAAACAGGCGGTTTCCAAGCACATCCAGGTGCTCGAGCAGGCGGGGCTGGTCA
>DASQCE010000319.1:0-3202 GCA_035634855.1 Mycobacterium sp. | reverse complement strand
ACGGCCAGGCTGGCCACCTATGTGTTGCCCGCGGCGAGTCAGTACGAGAAGCCGGAGGCGACCTTTTTCAATCTGGAGTTCCCGCACAACACATTTCATCTCCGGCATCCGTTGCTCGAGCCGCTCGAGGGCACGCTGCCTGAGCCCGAGATCTGGGCCCGGCTGATGCGTGCGCTCGGCGTGATCGACGACGCCGAACTGCAGCCGCTTCGTGCCGCGGCGGAGCAGGGGCTGGCGGCGTACGCGCAGGCGTTCCTCACCGCGGTCGCCGCCAATCCGATCTTCAACAAGGCGCTGCCGTTCGTGTTGTACGAAACCCTTGGACCGACACTCCCAGACGGACTCGCGGGTGCCGCGGCACTGTGGGGACTGGCGCAAAAAGCCGCCATGGCGTATCCCGACGCCGTGCGTCGGGCGGGCCACGCCGACGGCAACGCGCTGTTCGAGACGATCCTCGCGAGCCGGTCCGGCGTGACGTTCACCGTCCACGAGTACGAGGACGACTGGCAGCTGGTGACCCACGACGATCACAAGATCGCGCTGCACATGCGGGAGATGCTCGATGAAATCCGCGGATTGTCCGACGCCCCGGCCGGGCTGACCACGCCCGAGTTCCCGATCGTGTTGTCGGCCGGTGAGCGGCGTGCGTATACAGCCAACGACATATTCCGGGACCCGTCCTGGCGCAAGCGCGACGCCGATGGGGCGCTGCGCGTCAGCATCGAGGATGCGGCGGCGCTCGGCCTGACCGACGGCGGCCGCGCGCGGATCACCACCGCAGCAGGCAGCGCCGAGGCGAGCGTTGAGATCAGCGAGGTGATGCTGCCCGGGCACGCCTCGTTGCCGAACGGTTTCGGCCTCGACTACATCGACGCCGACGGCCGCGCGACAGTCCCTGGCGTGGCGCCCAATTCGCTGACCTCCGCCGGGTGGCGCGATGCCTACGCCGGCACACCGTGGCACAAGCATGTTCCCGCGCGCATCGAGGCCGTACCGGTGGCGGTGGGCGCGTTCTGAAATCAGGGAATCGGCTCGCCGATGCCGAGCATGTTCCCTTCGCTGCCGCGGAACCAGGCAGCCCTCTCGCCGGAGCCTTTGCTCGGATAATTGCCCGCCACTTCGGCGATGCTATCGACCGTCTTCGGCCCCGGCAGATCGACCTCCTCGAAAATCACGCCGCGCCTGAGCAACTCGGTGACCGTGCCGACGATGTCATCGACCGTGAAGCCCATCTTCGTGTAGGTCTGGTCGCCGCGGGTGAGGTTCACCCGCCAGCGCGTTGAGCGCTTGTTCGATGGAGCCGACCCAGGTCCGATCGATGTGGTCGATCGTGACGCCGCTACGCCAACAGCCGCTGCGTCGCCCGCTCCAATACCTGCCCTCGGTTGCGCCCGTCGTGGTCAGCGGCGATGAAGTGGCTGCCGATGGCCAGCGAGAACGCGAGCATGCTGCGTGCCTCGACATCGTCGGGGTCGTCGCTGAACGTGCCTATGAGGGCGCGCAAGTAATCCATCCGGCGGTTGTCGACGCGCCGCAGACGCTCAGCCACCGACCGATCGCGCCGCGCCCAGTCGCGCACGGCCAGATCAATCGGAAGGAGGTCCCTCGAGAAGGTCAGCATGCCTGCCATCCGGACCTTGTCCCTGGCGTCGCCGCCTTCCTCCTCTACGCGCTCCAGAACCTCGTCGGTGCTTCGGTGCTCCCACGCGTCCAGCAGGGCATCGAGGAAGACCTGTCGGCTGGCAAAGTGCCAGTAGAAGCCGCCCCGGGTGACGCCGAGAGTCTTTGCGAGCAGGTCGACCCGCACGGCGTCGGCTCCGCCCGCGGCGAGTGCCTGCAGCCCGGCCTCGATCCACGTGCTGTGTGGTGTGCGGGTCTGGGCGACCACCAGCTCTCCCTTCGATAGAGGCTTGACGCCGGAGCTTGGTCAAGCATACAGTACTGTATGTTTGGTTCAGCGTTGCTCGGCACGGCTGCACACACCGCACGCCCATGGCGAATCCACGAGGTCGCCAACGACTTTCGTGTTCTCGACGTTTGGGCACTACCGACACCTGGCGGACCGGGCGACTTCCCGCATCTGGCCCGGCTGATGGCCACGTTCGATCCCGCTGAGACCTCTTCTGTAGTGCGGGCTCTGTTCGCGATCCGCTGGACGCTCGGTCGCGTGCTCGGCCTCGACGGTCAGGAAACCGGTCTCGGCACGCGCGTTGTCAGCCTTCGCGATCGACTGCCGGCGGATTTGTCCGACACCCCAACCGATTTCGGCGCGCGTCTGTTCACGCCGCTGTATGTCACCGACGACGAGTTCGCGCTGGAGATCGCCAACCAGACCGTGCACGGCGTCATGCACGTCGGCTGGGTGCCGGAGGGAACGGATGGATATCGCGGCCAGATGGCCGTCCTGGTGAGGCCCAACGGAGTGCTAGGGGCTGCCTACCTGGTGGCGATCGCCGCGTTCCGACACCTTGTGGTGTATCCGCTGATGATGCGGGACATCGGACGCGCATGGCGGCAATCGGTTGCGGGAGCACACCGGTGACCGCCGTGGTGTGCCAAGTGGGCCTTCCGCGGTCGGCGCGCGAATTGAGCACGCTGCCGCGCATCGACTACTGCGACGCGTTTCTCTTCGCCGTCGGTTCGACCCACGATGAGAGCGCCGAAGACCTGATTCGCGAAGTCCTTGAGGGCGCTCCGCTGGCTGTCCGGACCCAACTCTTGTCAGGCTGGTCTTCGATCGGGCTGAAGGTGCGCAATACGTCCGAGCGATCGGTGCTCGGCTGGGAAGTCCGTCGAACACGGCCCGACCATGTGCTGCTCGGTGCCGACTCACACATCGGAATGCCTGGCGAGCTGCTCCTCCGAAAAGAAGGCGACGCACTGCTTTTCGCGACCTTCGTGGCGCAGCGGAATCTACTCGCGCGGGCGGTGTGGACCCTCACCGAACCGGTGCACGTGCGCGTCGGGCGCGACATTTTGAGTCGCGCGAGCGAGCGGCTTCGAGCCTGACTAGGGCGTCGGAGCGGGTTCGGGCGGCAACGGCGGCAACGGCGGCGTCGGTGGCGTCGGGTTCGCGGGCATTCCCGGCGGTGGTACCGCGTCGGCATTCATCGGACGCTGCGTCAGGAGCAGCAGCGCATCGCGTCCGCTTACATCCTGTGTCTGCACCGCATGCCACAGATCGCGCAGGTATCCCAGGGTG
>DASQCE010000318.1:0-11050 GCA_035634855.1 Mycobacterium sp. | reverse complement strand
CCACACCAACAACACCTGGCCGGAACTAGGGCGGGCGTACTCTCTGAGCAGTCGTAAGGAATCTGAGACGGTCGTGTAGCCGCGCGCCCAAACGAAACGCACGGTCCTGCCGAAGGAATAGCGCACGTTAGGAATACGTGCACTCCACCAGCATTTTGGGTACGCCGCGGTGGCGGCGAGCGGATCATGGTGCGCGCCAACCGCTATGCGTTGGCCGCCGCGCAGGACGTTGTCGCATTGAAGGCTCGGTGCGCGCGCTGCACGGCTGTGACAACACGGTGTGCGTGCGGGTGAGCCAGCACTGGTCTGCTGCACGTGGTCGGCGGCTCGCAGCGCCGAGATGTTCACTAACCGGCTCAGCGCGCTGTGTCGCGGAGTCCTCCATAGGCCCCCGACGATCATGGAGCGGGCGCGGGCCCGTGCCTACATCGGCCACGTCGCGAGCCTGTTCCGGGCCGCCTGCGTCAATCATCCCTTCGAGGCCAGCAGTGCGTCGCACACCCTGCTTGCGCCCGACATCCAGCGGTACTTCCGCGACATCAACGTGCTCCATCAGCATCCGGCGATACAGCCCAACAGCTGCGACGAGATCTACGACCGTGTGTTGGCGGGGGTCGATCCCAATTCCGAGATCGTCTGATCTCGGAGTTGGTGTTTCAGACTCTGGCGGTCGGAGAAGACGGCGGGTTCGAGTGGCTGCACCCGCATCCCCAGCGGCGGGTCGGCCAGAACGCGTCGGCTGATGGGAATAACTAACGGGCCGCTTGACATTGGATATACATAGATGGGCTTTTCTATCGATTGGAGCTGGTCGTAATGAAGAAGACCGAGGTCAAGCTACTGGCAGTCGTCGGCGTTAGTGCCGCCGTTACGCTAGGTGTGCTCGGTGTGGCTGCGGGTCAAGAGCAGGCAGGTGCCGGATCAGTAGCCAGTTCGGGGATGTCGACCGGTGTCACCGTCACCGCAACCAACCCGCCGAGTCAAGCTGCGAACGCCGTAGCCGTGCCCGGCATCAAGGGACCTGCGCCCCTGCCTCCAGAGGAACAGGGCCTGCCAGGATAAGGCAGTGGCGGCCCCGGCTCGGATTTAACGGGACGTCTCCTCGGCAACGGCAATCAGCTTCGCGCGCACCAGGTTCGGTCGCTCGTCGATGACGGAGTGGCTGGGGTCTACCGTTTCCAGCGTGCAGTCGCGGGCATTGCCGGTTTCGGGCGCCACGAGCGACGTACGAATCGCCGCGCCGCCGGTGCCTAAGAGCGCGCGAATAGGAGAGGTCGTGCGGCGTGTCTCCGGATTCCTTGCACCGCGGGATATTTCGCGTATTCGGAACGTGCGGCAGGTGTCCCTAGCTGCGCTAGCACAGACGGGTCGGGAAACCGATGGCGCTCGGTGTAGAGATGGTTCACCGATGCGGTGTTGCCCGCGGTCAGTTCGCGGATGTCGGTGGGATTGTCGAAATGCCAACGCAGGGGCCCGCTATGGCCGACGCGTCGCAGGCCGCCCAGATCACGTTGATGTGCTCGGGGTGCCCCTAGATCAGCGCTGCGTTGGCGACGACAGGCATGGATTGGATGGGAGTGAGCGACGACGGGTTTTGGCGCCCCGACGTTCGCGCGCAGTTCCTCACCGGCGAAGGGGCAGTCGTTGCTCATGCACTACACCGGGCTGGTCGAGCAGACCGAGCGGTTTTCGAAGGCCGCCGAGGCCGACTAGTCGACGGACTGGCGCGATCAGTACATGCGGTTGTCGATTCGGTTCGAAACCGGCGCGGGCCAATACGCCTGGCTGAACACCAGCGTGTTCGTCGCCCGCGGCCGGCCTCAGGGCACTGGGCACTGGGCACATCGAATATCAGGTGTTCCGGTGACGTAGTTTGTCGGACACCGCATCCATTGTCGAGTGTTCGAAAAAGCGTCGGACGTCGATTTGCTAAACGCGATGCGCGATGCGCGGCGGGCCCAGCGGATCGCGACCGCGCGTGAGTTGTTGGCGGTAGCTGGTCGGAGTTAGCGGACTCCACGAGGTGATTGTCAGACATGCCATCGAACCCAGCTCCTAAATATGTTGGGCGCCAACGCAATATGGACGTTCGTGCTCAGCAGATCGCGGCGGTGCTGCGCATCGAGCAGCTCGCCGCTCCCGCGCCGGTCACCGCCGCGTTCGGCACGACCACCCGAGCCGCGGTGGGCATCATTATCGAACTCAACCGCCAGATCACCGAGCTCGAGGCCGAACTGCGACACATTTTGAGGCACACCCGGACGCCGAAATCTACCTCTGCCTGCCAGGACTTGGTGTCATCCTCGGCGCCCGGGTGCTCGGTGAGTTGGGGGACGACCCGAACCGTCACACCACCGCCAAGTGGCGCGAAAACCATGCCGGGACATCAACCGACGGCAAGAAGCTCGCCTTCCTAGCCCGACACGTCCGCAATCGACGGCTTTACGACGCCGTCGACCAATGGGCTCTCTGCGCGCTCGTCCCGGGCGCTCGTGCCTTCTACGACCAGCACCGCGCTGCCGGCGACGTAGACCACCAAGGCTTACGCGCCCTAGCGAGAGGTCTACGACCACGGCCTTAGCGGCTCGAAGCACCCAGGACCCGCTGCAGGTCGGGCTTCATCTGTTGCGGCTGCGCGCCCCAGTAACCCCAACTGTGCGTGCCGGTTTCCGGGAAGTTGAACACCCCGTTCTTGCCGCCGGCGGCGACGTACCGGTCCCTGAAGTTCAGGTTGCTTTGCAACGCGGTGCCTTCGATCACGTTCAGCGCCACGTCGTCACCGCCCAGCTCGCCGGGGGTTCCGGTGCCGCAGTAGACCCAGATCCGGGTGCTGTTCGCGACCAGCTTCGACACCTGCACCGTCGGGTCGTTCCGCGCGCAGGCCGGGTCGCCCGGCGGGCCCCACATGGCGTCGGCGGTGAAGCCACCGGCGTCGTCCATCTCCAGCCCGATCGTCCCCGGCCAGGGGTTGGCTGAGGGGTTCAGGAACGCCGACAACGACGCGGCGTAGACGAACTGCTTGGGTGATACGCGGCCAGGATCATCGCTGAGTTGTCTGACATGGAGACGCCGACCACGGCGTTGCCGGTGCTGGGGACGTTCTTCTGGGAAGCCAGCCACTGGGGCAGCTCGGTGGTCAGGAATGTCTCCCACTTGTAGGTTCGGACTCCGTGAATGCCTTCGGCAGGCTTGTACCAGTCGCTGTAGAAGCTCGACATCCCACCGACCGGCATGACGACCGAGAGCCCGGATTGGTAAGCCACTCGAACGCCTGGGTATCGATGTTCCAGCCGTTGAAATCGTCGCGCGCACGCAGGCCGTAGAGCAGATAGACGGCATGGCGACCACCGCCCTGGTACTCCACCTTGATATCACCGCCCATCGACGGCGACGGCACCGACAGAATTTCGATCGGCAGGCCAGCTCGCGACCACGCCCCGGCAGTCGCCGAGCCACCGACAAGGCCGATCACCCAGGACAGGATCGCGGCTGCCGGTGCCGGCCTTCGTTATCGGCATGCTGCTCGTCCCGGCTTCGCCGATTTACCACCCCGCGTGGATCTCCTGACTGGGCGCGGTGCTGATGCTGGTCAGTATGGCGACCACGTTCACCGCTGTTGTCGTGCGGCACGGCAGCCATCGCCATCCAGACCCTGCGGAACCCTTCATCGCGCAGCGAGGTTCTTCACGGTGGCTTCGACCGGGGACTTTCCGCCGGCACCGCTGAGTGATCCGACGAGCCTGAGGATGATCTGCATGGTCTCCATCGATGCACCCGACGGCGAAAAATTAAGAGCCCCGTGTTGCCGTCGGGTCGGGGGGTCAGACGGCAACACGGAGCTAACCGATCTATCGACTGCCTCTGCGGGGCCGTTACAGCCCTGCCAAAAAATTTTGGATACGCCGCTGGAGATGATTTGGACACGCCGATGGAGTCGGATGTCGGCTCACGCCTCCAAGATCGCCGCGACGCCCTGACCACCCGCTGCGCAGATCGAAATCAGCCCGCGGACGGGCTGGCCGGTCTCCTTCTTCTTCTCGGCCAGCTGCTTGGCCAGCTGCGCGACGATCCGTCCGCCGGTCGCGGCGAACGGGTGGCCGGCGGCGAGCGACGACCCGTTGACATTGAGCTTGGACCGGTCGACCGAGCCGAGTGCGCTATCCAAGCCGAGCCGCTCCTTGCAATACTCCTCGGACTCCCAGGCCTGCAGGTGGGCAAGCACCACCGATGCGAACGCCTCGTGAATCTCGTAGAAGTCGAAGTCCTGCAGGCTCAGGCCGTTTCGGGCCAGCAGCCGCGGCACCGCATAGGTCGGCGCCATCAGCAGACCGTCCTTGCCGTTGACGTAGTCGACCGCGGCGGTCTCGGCGTCGACGTAGTACGCCAGCGGCTCGATGCCGTGCGCCGCAGCCCACTCGGGCGTGGCAAGCAGCGATACCGAGGCGCCGTCCGTCAACGGCGTCGAGTTGCCCGCCGTCATGGTCGCGTCACCGGCCTTCACCCCGAACACCGGCTTCAGCGACGCCAGCTTCTCGGCCGAGGAGTCGGGCCTCAGGTTGTTGTCGCGATAGAGCCCGAGGAATGGGGTGACAAGGTCGTCGAAGAAGCCGCGGTCGTAAGCGGCGGCCATGTTGCGATGGCTGGCAGCGGCCAGCGCGTCCTGGTCGACGCGCTTGATGCCCATCTGCTTGGCGGTGATCGCCTGGTGCTCGCCCATCGACAGCCCGGTACGCGGCTCGCTGTTGACGGGAATCTCCACGCCGAGCGACGCGGGCAGCTTCCCCACCAGTTTCAACCGGTCGACGTTGGACTTTGACCGCCGCAGCCCGAGCAGCACGCGGCGCAGGTCGTCGCCGAAGGCGATCGGCGCGTCCGAGGCGGTGTCCACGCCGCCCGCGGCGGCCACGTCATAACGCCCGGCGGCGACTCCATCGGCGGCCGCAATGGCCGCCTGCAGCCCCGTGCCGCACGCCTGCTGGATGTCGAACGCGGGCGTGTACGACGACAGCGAGCTGCCGAGGACGCATTCACGCATCAGGTTGAAGTCACGGCTGTGCTTGAGCACTGCTCCGCCGATCACCGCGCCGAGTTTCTCGCCGTCGAGGTTGAACCGGTCGACCAGGCCGCCCAGCGCGGCGGTGAACATGTCCTGATTGGAGGCGTTGGCGTAGGCGCCATCCGACCGTGCGAACGGAATCCTGTTGCCGCCGAGGATGGCGACCCGTCGGCTGTTATTGCTGTTGGCCACGTTTGCCTGCCTCCATTGTTGGGTTCTCTAGGGCCATAGTACCCACCGTTCTTACTCTGGAGTAAGTTCCTACCCATGGCTACCGATCTTTACACCCAAATCGTCCACTCGGCGCCCGGGTCGTTTCTCGCCAAGCAGCTCGGCATCCCGCAGCCCGAGACGCTGCGCCGCTACCAGCCCGGCGATCCGCCGCTGGCGGGCACGCTGCTGATCGGCGGTGAGGGCCGCGTCGTCGAGCCGCTGCGCACCGCGCTGGCCGAGGACTACGACGTCGTGTCCAATAACCTCGGCGGCCGCTGGGCCGACTCGTTCGGCGGGCTGGTCTTCGACGCCACCGGTATCACCGAACCGGCAGGGCTGAAGAACCTCTACAAGTTCTTCACCCCGCTGCTGCGCAACCTCGGGCCGTCGGGACGCATCGTCGTGGTCGGCACGACGCCCGAGGAGATCGGCAGCGCGCACGAACGGATCGCACAGCGGGCGCTCGAGGGGTTCACCCGCTCACTCGGCAAGGAAATGCGCCGCGGCGCCACGGTGAATCTGGTGCACCTATCCCCCGCTGCCAAGCCGGCGGCGACCGGGCTGGAGTCGACGGTGCGGTTCATCCTGTCCGGCAAGTCCGCCTACGTCGACGGGCAGGTGTTCCGCGTCGGTGCCGCTGACTCGGCGCCGCCCGCCGACTGGGACAAGCCGCTGGACGGCAAGGTCGCGATCGTGACCGGCGCGGCGCGGGGTATCGGCGCGACGATCGCCGAGGTGTTCGCCCGCGACGGCGCAAAAGTCGTCTGCATCGACATAGACGATGCAGCGGGTGGCTCGTCGGCGCTGGGAGTCACCGCGACCAAGGTGGGCGGGACCGCGCTGACGCTGGACGTCACCGCCGAGGATGCCGTCGACAAGATCACCGAACATCTGCGCGAAGTACACGACGGACGCGCCGACATCCTCGTCAACAACGCCGGCATCACCCGCGACAAGCTGCTGGCCAACATGGACGAGGCGCGGTGGGATTCCGTCATCGCTGTCAATCTGCTTGCACCGCTTCGGCTTACGGAGGGCCTGGTCGACAACGGCACCATCGGCGAAGGCAGCCGGGTCATCGGGCTCTCGTCGATGGCCGGCATCGCGGGTAACCGCGGGCAGACCAACTACGCGGCCACCAAGGCCGGAATGATCGGGCTGACGGACGCGTTGTCGGCCGCCTACGCCGACAAGGGCATCACGGTCAACGCTGTCGCACCGGGTTTCATCGAGACCAAGATGACCGAGGCGATTCCGCTGGCGACCCGTGAGGTGGGCCGACGGCTCAACTCGCTGTATCAAGGTGGCCAGCCCGTCGACGTCGCCGAAACCATCGCCTATTTCGCGAGCCCAGCGTCGAACGCCGTGACCGGTAACACCGTCCGGGTGTGCGGCCAGGCCAAGCTGGGCGCCTAGGCTGAGTACCATGACGCAGCCGTCCGGGTTGATGAACTTGGTGCGCGCGGCAGCCGGAGCGCTGCCGTTCGTGCCGCGCGGCGATACGCTGCCCGACCGCACGCTCACCGTCGACGAGCTGACCATCGACCCTGCGAACGTAGCGGCATACGCGAACGTGACGGGATTGCGGTTCGGCGATGCGGTGCCGCTGACGTATCCGTTCGCGTTGACGTTCCCGACGGTGATGTCGCTGGTGACGAGCTTCGACTTTCCGTTTGCCGCAATGGGTTCGGTGCATATCGAAAACCGCATCACCCAGCACCGGCCGATCCTGGTGACCGACACCGTGTCGGTGCAGGTGCACGCCGAGAACCTGCGTGAGCACAGGCGCGGGCTGTTGGTCGATATCGTCACAGACGTCAACGTCGGCAATGAAACCGCGTGGCATCAGGTGACGACGTTTCTGCATCAGCAGCGGACCAGCCTCTCCGACGAGCCGAAGCCGCCACCGCAGAAGCAGCCCAAGCCGGGACCGCCGAACGCGGTGCTGCGCATAACGCCGGGCCAGATCCGCCATTATGCATCCGTCGCCGGGGACCACAATCCGATCCACACCAATCCGATCGCAGCCAAGCTGTTCGGTTTCCCGACCGTCATCGCACACGGAATGTTCACCGCCGCAGCTGTTTTGGCGAATATCGAAGGTCAGCTCCCGGACGCCGTCAAGTACTCGGTGCGGTTCGCCAAGCCGGTGGTACTGCCGGCACGCGCGGGTCTTTATGTCGACCGCATCTCCGACGGATGGCAGCTCACGCTGCGCAATCTGATGAAGGGCGACCCGCACCTCACCGGGTCGGTGACGTCGCTCTAACCACGTCGAGAGTGTAGGCGACGTTGGGTGCGAGTTGGTGAAGGCTGGCCGCTCGCCGTTCGGCCCGATCGGCAACACCGACATCGAAGTCGGCACATCGGTTTTACAGTTTCCTGGCCCGGCGGAAGGTCGGTGACAGGACGGACGAGCACGTCGAGGATGTGGGCACCCATCGTGATGACGTTCATCGCGGGAGCAGCCTAGTTGGGGGCCACCGCCTGCGCGTTTTTATCCGTCGGGTTCGGATAAACCAGATCGGGGTCGACGTTCTGCGCCTCGTACAGTCGTTTGTAGAGGCCGCCTTCGGCCATCAGCGTGCGGTGGTCGCCCACCTGTGCGATGCGTCCGTGCTCGAGGACGAGTATCCGATCCGCAACGGCGGCAATGAAGTCCATGTCGTGACTGATGACGATGCACGTGCGATCTTGTGCATAACCGCGGATCACGCCGGTCAGCCGTGCCCGCTGGTCGGCATCGAGGTTCTCAGTCGGCTCGTCGAGCAGCAAGACCTCGGGCTTGCGCAACAGTCCGCGGGCCACCGCGATCAACCGCTTCTGGCCACCCGACGGCACCTGTACGCCCACCACCGTGTCGTAGCCGTCGTGCATCTTCGACGGGTCACTGATTACCGAATGTACGTGGGCCTCTTCGCACGCCGCCTCGATATCGGAGTCGCTGGCGTCCTGTTTGGCCAGGCGAATGTTCTCACGGATCGTGTCCTTGACGAAGAACGGGAACTGGGCGAGTTTGGACGCCTGGTCGCGCAGCGAGGCCATGGTGACTCCGGCGATATCGTGGCCGTCGAGCAGGATCCGGCCCTGCTTCGGGTCAAGGAAGCGCAGTACGAGGTTGAGCACCGTCGACTTGCCCGATCCGATGCCCCCCACCAAAGCGACCGTCTCGCCCTCTCTGATCGCAAACGACAGCCCGTCAAGAACATTCTGCTCCGGCACGTACCCGAAGACCACGTCCTCGAACACTAGATGGCCATTAACGTCGCCGAGTGCGACTGCGTCCGAACGATCCTGGACCGTCGGACGGGTGTCGAGCAATTCATAGGTCGACGCCACGTTCGGGGCCACCGCGTGGTACGTGGTATATGCGCCCAAAACCCGTTGCGCCGCTCCGAACATCGTCGGGACCATCCCGGTGAACACCATCAGACCGGCGAACGTCAGACCAAAGCTTGCGCTGAACCCGATGCCCACCAGTAACACCACGACCGTACTGACTGCGACGAACACCTGAGACCCGTTAACCGTGCCCTGCATCCAGACCACAATCGACGCGTCACTCTTCGCGGCCTCCTCCGACACCTCATGAAATCGTCTGCTACGCATGGACTGGGCGTTGAACAGTTGGATCTCGGAGATCCCACTCACCGTCTCCTCGAGCTCAGCGGCCATCGCCCGGTCCGCATTCAGCAACCGTCGCGTCGCCGCCTGGACGTGACGACCTGCGAACCGCAGTGAGATCAAGGCCAGCGGTGTGAGTATCAGCGCGGCGATCGTCATCTGCCACGATATGGCCAGCAGGTAGCAGATCGCCGCGATCAGCACGAGTGCGTCAATCAGCGGCGGCATCAGGCAGTCGGTCAGAAGCCTTTGCACACCCCCCGATTCGACCAGCACACGCTGCATCAGTGCGCCACTGCGCGACGCGGTGAAGAAGTCCAGCGACAGGGTTTGGAGGTGGTCATGCACCCGCTGGCGAATGTCCGTTACCAACATCCGGTCGACCTTCGCGCTGACCCAAGCGTTGACGAAGTACATCAGCTGAGTCAGCAGCAGCGAGATCGCCCACGCCGCCAGAAGCACCCCGAATGGAACGACCGGACCGGCCAACGAACCAATCAGATCGTCATCAGTGGCAAGAACCGGCCCCTTTAAATCCCAAACCCTGCTCAGGGTTCCGTGCGTACCGGCGTCGGCGACGACCTGCATCATGGGCCCAAAGGCAGCAGCCGAAATGTACGGCAAGGCCGACGCAATCACACCGAGGAGAAACGAGACCACGACGAGGCCGCGCACCGCCCGCAACATGCCCAGACTGCGCCACACCAGAGCGCGAGACATCGTCTGGCGCTGAGCGGTCGTTTCGGTCAATTCAGTCCACCTCCTCCAGGCGATGCCCGTGCTTCGAATTCTTCTGAGTCAGGATGCGGGAAGGAGACTGCAATCGTGCGCGGAAGCGGGACCTAGCCGGTGGCCGCGGGGTGCACAGGCTGATCCGACGGCGTGCCCTTCAGGCCCCGCCAGAACAGGTTGATCATCAACTCCGCGGCCTCGTCAACGTCGGCATCACCGGTGCTGACCCGGGTCGCGACGGCCTCGCCCGCACCCACCAAAGCGACAGCCATCATGTCGAAGTCGGTGTCCGGCTCGGGATGCCGAGTGCCCGACCGCAGCAGCCTGCCGACCAGGTCGATGATCCGCTCGCGTCCTTCACGCACGGTGTGCGCGAACGCCTGCGAGCTGGTGGCCTGGGTGTACAGCACCATCCATGACGCCCGGTTCGCGTCGATGTAGTTCAGGAACGCGAGAACAGCGTTGCGCAGCAAGTCCTTTGGGCTCTGCGAGAAGTCGATCTTGTTGCGCACGTCGTCGACGAATCGCGTCAGCTCGCGGTCCAGACAGGCACCGAACAACTCCTCTTTCGAGCCGTAGTACAGGTAGAGCATGGGTTTGGAGATCTCCGCCTCGGCGGCGATCGCGTCCATCGAAGTCTCGTGATAGCCGTTGACAGAGAACATCTGCACCGCGGCGTCGAGCATCTGCTGTTCGCGCACGGCGCGCGGCAAACGCTTGGTGCCTCCGGCCATTACTCCAGGGTAAGCAATAGGTCATCAATCAGCGGCCGCAGTGCGGATTCGGGCCCTTTACCGCAGCCATCCGAAGCACCGACGCGTCGACCCGCGGCATCGTCAGCTCCCCGGCTGCCAGCGCCTTCTCCAGCCGGTCCAGCACCGCAGGCACCTCATCGGTGGTCACCCACAGCGCCGTGTCCGCGCCTGCCTGCAGCCCGCGCAGCGCCGCCTCGGCGACGCCGAACCGGTCGCTGACGGCCTGCATGCTGGACAGGTCGTCGGTGAAGACCGGACCGTTGAAGGCCGGGCCGCCGTAGTCACCGGACCGCAGCAGCGCGTACGCCGCAGGGCTCAGGCTCGCCGGGTCGCTGCCGGTCAGCCCGGGCACCTGGATATGCCCGACCATCACGCCGACCGGGGCCTCCGCGGTGAGCGTGCGGTACGGGATCAAGTCGTTGTTCTGCAGATCCGCGATCGGCGGGGTCACCACGCTTCCGGTGTGCGTGTCGCCCGAGCCGTGGCCATGGCCCGGGAAGTGCTTGAGCACCGGCAGCAGGCCCGCGTCGCGCAGCCCGCGGGCGTAGGCGCCCGCGTAATCGGCGACGGCCGTCGGGTCGGCGCCGAACGAGCGGTCACCGATCACGGTGTCGTCGGGGGCGTCGGTCACGTCGACTACCGGAGCGAAGTCGATGGTGATGCCGAGCTT
>DASQCE010000317.1:0-7057 GCA_035634855.1 Mycobacterium sp. | reverse complement strand
GGGTCGCGGCCGGCCTTCGGTGTCCATGCCGCGATCATCGCCCACCCTGGGCAGAGCGGATGCGATTTACAGCGGGATGTTCTTGTGCCTGCCGCGGCGCTGCGGCGCCTCGGCCAGTGCCTGCGTCAGCTTGCTGCGGGTGTGCGCAGGATCGATCTTCTCGTCGACCACACCGATCTCGATGGCGGAATCCACGCCACCGGCGATCCTCTCGTGCTCATCTGCGAGCTGGTTGTGCAACGCCTCGCGCTCATCCTCGTGCGTGGCGGCCAGCTTCTTCTTGTGAAGAATGCCGACTGCCGCCTTGGCGCCCATCACCGCAACCTCGGCGTCCGGCCAGGCGAAGACCTTCGTCGCATTGAGCGATCGGGAGTTCATCGCGATGTAGGCGCCGCCGTAGATCTTACGGGTTACCAGCGTGACCCGCGGCACCGAGCACTCACCGAACGCGTGCAACAGCTTCGCACCGCGCCGCACCACTCCACCCCATTCCTGGTCCACACCGGGCAGATAGCCGGGCACGTCGACCACGACAATCAGTGGAATCCCGAACGCGTCGCACAGGCGAACGAAACGTGCCGCCTTCTCAGCGCTTTCGGAGTTCAGGCAGCCACCGAGGCGCAGCGGGTTGTTGGCGATCACACCGACGGTCCGCCCGGACAGCCGGCCGAGGCCGATGACAATCGATGGTGCCCACTTGGCCTGGAACTCCTCAAGTGGGGCGTCATCGTCAAGCAGCGCATCGACGAGGGGGTGCACGTCGTACGCGCGCCGCGCCGAATCAGGGAGCAGCGCGTGAAGATCGGTGTCACCCGCCTCTGCCTTATTCCGGTCGAAATGGCCCTGCTGGCAGAATAATCCGACCAGTCGACGGCCGCGCTCATACGCGTCGAGCTCGTCGTCGGCGATGATGTGGCACACACCGGATTTCTTGTGGTGGGTGTCCGGGCCGCCGAGCGACGCCATGTCGACGTCCTCGCCGGTGACACTGCGCACGATGTCGGGACCGGTGACGAACACCCGGCCCTCTGGAGCCATGATGACGACGTCGGTGAGGGCGGGCCCGTAGGCCGCGCCGCCGGCGGCAAAGCCGACGACCACCGAGATCTGCGGGACGTAACCGGACGCGCGGATCATTGCCTCGAAGACCAAACCGACCGCGTGCAACGCCTTGACGCCCTCGGCCAGCCGCGCACCACCGGAGTGCCAGATACCCACGATCGGGCTCTGCTCCTCGATCGCGGTGTCGTAGGCGTTGACGATGTGCGCGCAACCCTCCACGCCCATGGCGCCGCCCATGACCGTGCCGTCGGTGCAGAACGCTATGGTCCGCACGCCGTTGATGGTGCCGGCCGCGGCCAGCACGCCCGAGCGGTCACGCTCGTGCAGCAGCTCGACGCTGCCGTCGTCGAAGAATGTGCTCAGACGCAGCAGCGGATCGCGTGGGTCTAGCGATTCGCCGACGACCGCGGGGGCCATGATTGTCATTCGAACCTCCTGTAGCGCGTCGGATGCCGGCTGACGCCTTCGGAAATGTGTTATGCGTCAGTACTTTCCGAAGGCGAGCGCGACGTTGTGCCCACCGAATCCAAACGAATTGTTGATTGCGTATTGATAGTTGCCGGGCCGAGCACTGCCGTGGACGACGTCCAGGTCGATCTCGGGGTCCTGGTTCTTCAGGTTGAGCGTCGGCGGGACGATGCCGTCCCGCAGCGCCAGCACGGTGAGGATGGACTCCACCGCACCGACCGCACCGACCGAATGGCCGAGCGCCGACTTTGGTGCGTACACCGCGGGCCGGTGGGAGCCGAGCGCGTTGTTGATCGCGACCCCTTCCGCAACATCGCCGACCGAGGTGCCGGTTGCGTGGGCGTTGACGTGATCGATGTCAGTCGGTTTGAGGCCCGCGAGCTGGATGGCCCGCGTCATCGCGTGGCCCGCCTGCTCACCGTTGGGATCGGGTGCCACCATATGGTAGCCGTCCGAGGTGACGCTCGCGCCCATCAGCCGGGCGTAGACGGTGGCACCGCGCGCCTTTGCGTGCTCCTCGGTCTCGATGACCATGAGCGCGCCGCCCTCGCCGAACACGAAGCCGTTGCGGTCCTTGTCGAACGGACGGCACGCGCCGGGCGGGTCGTCGTTGGTGTTGGACAACACGATTCGCATCTGTGCGAACCCGGCGATCGGTACCGCCTCGATCTTGGATTCCACGCCACCGCAGATCGCGATGTCGGCCTCGCCGAGCACAATGTTGCGCCACGCGTGAGCAATGCCCTCCGAACCTGATGCGCAGGCGGAGACCGGCGTAATCACACCGGCTTTCGCCTGACGCTCAAGGCCGACCGCGGCGGCAGGCGAGTTGGGCATGTACTTCTGCACGGCCAAGGGTGATACCGCGCGCATGCCCTTTGCGCGCATGTCGTCGTAGGCGAAGACGAGCTCCTCGCTCGAACCCAGCCCAGTGCCGATCGAGACCATCAACCGACGGGTGTCGACCTCGGGTGAACCGGCGTTATCCCACACCCGCCGGCTCAACACCGTCGACATCTTCTGCAGGTACGACAGCCGGCGCAGTTCTACCCGCGTCAGCTCACCGTCGAAGTCCTCGAGCAGATGGCCACCGATGCGAACCGGTAGGTCGTACTGCTCGACGAACGGGTCCTCCAGTTTGCGAATCCCGCTTCGGCCGTCCAGCAGTGCCTTCCATGTGCCTTCCGCGTCGGTTGCCACGGATGTCGTCATCGCAACGCCGGTGACGACCACACTGGGGAACCCGTTCCCCGTTGCAAGCCCTGCCATTGCTGCTCCGATGGTTCCTTTCGTCCCTCAGTACCGCCCGAATGCCAGGGCGACATTGTGACCACCGAAACCGAACGAGTTGTTGATGGCGTACTGGTATTCACCATTTCGAGGCTCGCCTGCAACGACATCGAGATCGATCTCGGGATCGGGGGTTTCATAGTTAAGTGTCGGCGGAATGACGCCATCGCGCAGCGTGAGCACCGTCAGCACCGACTCGAGCGCACCGACCGCACCGATGGAGTGACCGAGCGCCGACTTTGGCGCATACACCGCGGCGTGCTCCACACCGGCGACCCGAAGCGCATTCGCCTCGGCGGTGTCACCGATCGGAGTTGCCGTGGCGTGGGCGTTGACGTGCTGGATGTCCTTGGGGGACAAGCCTGCCGTCTCCATCGCACGCTTCATGGCATGACCGGCACGCAGGCCGTCGGCCGCCGGCGCGACCATATGGAAGGCGTCCGACGTGATGCCTGCACCCATCAGCCTCGCCAGCGGCTTGGCACCGCGGGCCTTGGCATGTTCCTCGGTCTCGATGATCATCAACGCGCCCGCCTCGCCGAAGACGAACCCGTCACGGTTCTTGTCGAACGGCCGTGATGCGCCTTCGGGATTCTCGTTGTTGGTCGACATGGCGCGCATCATCGAGAACGCCGCGATGGGCAGGGCCTCGATGCCGCCTTCCACGCCACCGCAGACGGCGAAGTCCGCGTCACCCATGACGATCTGGCGCCAGGCGTGGGCGATGGCCTCCGAACCGGACGAGCACGCCGACACCGGGGTGATGACCCCGGCGCGAGCTCCGAGCTGGAGACCAACGACCGCGGCGGCGCCGTTGGGCATGATCATCTGAACGGCGAGCGGCGACACCTTGCGGGGGCCACCCTCATTCATCGCGTCATACGTCTCGACGATCTTCTCGCCGCCGCCAAGACCCGTGCCGATGACCACCGCGAAGCGGTCGGGGTCGACGTCGGGCGTGCCCGCGTTCTCCCACAGCTGACCGCTGAGGTGCTTGGCCATCCGCTGGACATACGACATGCGTCGCAGGTCCAGCCGGCCCATGTGGTCGTCGATCGACTCCTTGAGGTGCCCACCGATTCGCACCGGCAGGTCCCACTTGGTGACGAACTCGTCCTCGAGTACGTGGATGCCGCTTTCCCCGGCCAGCAGGCCCTTCCACGTGCTCTCAATGTCCGGCGCGATGGAAGTCGTCGCCGTGACGGCGGTCACCACAACACTGGGGAAACCGCCGTTAGCAGTGGAAGGTTTGGTCACTTGGTCTCCGAAATCTGTGCCCGGATGGCCGCGGCGGCTTCGGGGTTCTCTTCCTCGAGCTTCTGGATGTAGGCAACGACGTCACCCACGGTGCGCAGCCCGGCGAGGTCCTCGTCGGGGATCTTCACGCCGTACTTGTCTTCGGTCTGCACGGCGATCTCGACCATCGACAGCGAGTCGATGTCCAGATCGTCGACGAACGACTTCTCCGGGGTGACCTCGGACGGCTCGATACCGGTGACCTCTTCGATGATCTCAGCGAGACCGGCGATGATTTCTTCCTGGGTGGCGGGCACGGTGGCTCCTTACTAATTGGGTTGATACTGCCTGAAAATTGACGATCTTTATGTGGTTGTACTCCCCGGCCGAGCCGGGAATCAGTCCCCGGAGACCTCTGCAAGCCCATCCAGGTCAGCGGGGGACTTGACGGCGTGCGTCGGCACCCCCCGAAGTTCACGTTTGGCGATGCCTGCCAAGGTGCCCGCGGGCGGGAACTCGACGATCGCCGTCACATTGTCTTGACGCATCGTCTCAGTGCATAAATCCCAACGCACCGGCCGAGTCAGCTGTGCCACCAGCTTGGTGATGGCATCCGCCGCCGAGGCGACGGGCTGGCCGTCGGCGTTCGACAGTAGCTTCGTGCTCGGCTCAGCGGTCGTTACCTTTTCAACGGCGGTGGCATATCCGTCGGTCGCCGACGCCATGTAGTGAGTGTGGAAAGCGCCCGCGGTGGCCAACTGCCGGACCCGGGCCTTGGCCGGCGGATCCTCGGCGAGCTTGTCGAGCGCGGACAGCGCACCGGCAGCCACGATCTGGCCGGCCGCGTTGCGGTTGGCTGGGACGAGATCCAGCGCCTCGAGGCGGGCCAGCACCTCGGCCTCATCGCCTCCGAGCACCGCGGACATACCGGTCGGCTCCAGTGCGCAGGCCTTGGCCATCTCCGAACCGCGAGTGGCGGCCAGCTTGACGGCGTCGTCGGCGGAGATGACGCCGGCGATCGCGTATGCGGCGATCTCGCCGACGGAATGGCCGGCGACCACGGTGTCCTTACCTGCAAGCAGCCCACGCCGGGTCAGTTCCTCGTGGGCCAGCAGCGTCGCCGCCACCACGAGCGGCTGGGTCACCGCGGTGTCGGTGATCTCTTCGGCGGTCGCGGTGGTGCCCAGGCGTGCCAGGTCCAGGCCGCTGATCTCCGACCAGGCAGCGAGACGCTCGGCAGCACCGGGCTGCTCGAGCCACGCGACGAGCATGCCGGGAGTCTGGGAGCCCTGTCCGGGCGCAAGCATTGCAAGCACGTCTCTAAGAGAACACTGTGAAGACGGTTTTGCGTGGTGTAAGAGATTATGAACCTCGTCTTATGTTTTTGTAGGACTCCCACAAAACAGCATGTGATGCGACTCCATCGATACCGCGCCGCAACCTATTACACAGCGCGATGCACTCCCGATGGGCCGGAACGGCCGGTCTGGACCAGCCCTGACGCGGCATTTGGCGTGCTGGGGTGGTATGGCTGACGACCCAGCCGGCCCACGGTCGCGGCAACGCGCAGGACGTAGGCGTCACGCGGAAGAGTGGGATCGCGGCCGGTGAAGTCGGCGATCCGTTTGAGCCGGTAGCGGACGGTATTTGGATGAACGAACAATTTGCGAGCACAGGCCTCGATCGCGCCGCCCGAATCCAGATAAGCGTCAAGCGTTTCGGTGAGCGCCGGGCCGGCATCGGCCAGCGGGCGCATCACCTCTGATTCCAGCGCGGCGATCGCGGTCACATCGCCCAGCAGCGCGCGTTCGGGCAGCAACTCCCGCGCCGACACCGGCCGTGGCGCGCCGCTCCAGCCCGCGACGGCGTTCATCCCGGCGATCGCCTCGGTGGCGCTGACGTGCGCGGCTCCCAAGGTCGGCGCCGTCGGTCCGATCACCACCGGTCCGTCGGCGAAGGCCCCGAGCAATTCGGTGAGGAACCGGTCGGTCGGCCCGAGCGGGCCCGAGACTATGGCCACCAGCCACGTGCCGTGCACATCCGACAAGGCGGCCCGCCCGTTGCGGTTGACGACGTCGTGGACGTCGTCGCTGGCGAGGTCGATGCGATCCGGTTGGGGCAGCCCGACGATCACGGTGGCGGGCGCGGTGGCGTCCCAGTTCAGCGCGGCGGCTTGCGACTGCAGTTCCGGACCGGTGTCCCCGCGCACCACGGCGTCGACGACGTTGGCCTCCATTCGGGTGTCCCACGCGCCGCGCGCCTCGGCCTGGTCGGCGTAGGCTTCGGCTGCAGCGAACGCCAAATCCCGGCTGTAGCGCAAGATTCCGGCGGTCATCGCGGTGAGCTGCTCTTCGGAGCGGGCCAGCAGCGGCACGACTTCCTCGAAGAACTCCATCGTGACCCGCACCATCTCGACAGATTGCCGCAGCGCGATGCGCCGCCGCAGGTCCTGCGGGACGACCTCGAACGCCTGCGCCGTGTAGCTGACATTGCTCTGTGGGTCGCGCATCCACTCGACGAAGTTGACCACCGCGGCCTGCACCACCAGTTGCACGCTGGCCCGCTGTGACGCCTCGAGGTCGGCGAAGAACGGCAGCCGCTCCTGCATGGCATGGACCGCTTCGGTCGCCAGCCGTCCGGAGTACTGCTTCAACCGGCGCAACACCGGGTCCGGCACCGCCTCCAGCACCTCTAGCGTGGACTTCGGCGGGATAAACCGATTGTCGGGCATCCCCAAAGGCTACGCGACTCTTCTGGAGGAATCCTCCAACGGTGCCGCGGTAATCAGGCGCTGCCGGTGTCCTTGTACGAGACGCCGGCGGCCATCACGTCGTCGATCTGGTACTTGCGGGCCGCGTCAACCGCGACCGATGCGTCGATGTTCCCGTCACGGGCGAGGCCCTCGAGGACCCCGACGACGACCGACTCCGCGTCGGTGTTGAAGTACCGGCGCGCCGCTGGGCGGGTGTCGGAGAACCCGAAGCCGTCGGTGCCCAGGGTG
>DASQCE010000316.1:0-7393 GCA_035634855.1 Mycobacterium sp. | reverse complement strand
CACCAGCGATATGCCGGCCTCGGCGACGGCGACAGCCGCGATCACTCCGGCCAGCGCCACCACCACGCCCAGCGCGCCCCTGCCGATCTCGTCGACAACCTTGCCTGCCAGCAGCGGAGTGGCGAGCCCGAGCAACGCACTGACCACGCTGACCGCGACGAACACGCCCAACCTGCGGTGATGCCGTGCGGCGAAGCGCCAGATCCGGCCCAGCAGCCTAGGGTCGGCCAACGACCGCAGGTCACCACCGCGCGCGCGGACCTGCCGGTACAGAGTTTGCCGGGCTACCGTTTCGAAGCTCATGAATCACCGTAAAACCTCAACAATGGATGAGGTCAACGACTTCCCGAGCGTGTCGTCAGACGATTCCGAAGTACCCCAGCACACCGGCAGCGAAGACGACGATCAGGGGATTCGCCTTGGTGCGGATGAAGATCACCGTGCAGAGTGCGGTGAGCAGGTAGGCCCGCCAGTCGTGGTCGGCGGCCCGGCTCATCACCAACGAGGTGGCCATGATCAGGCCAACCGTCAGCGGCGCAAAGCCTTTCTCGACGGCGATTCGCCACTTCGATTTCTGCGCCTTCTGCCAGAACAGCGTGACGACGTACATCAACGACGCGACGCCGGCGCTCTGGAATTGCTCATACGTCTCGTCATTTGCCCGATCACCCCCGGACCGAGCGGCATTGAGCTGCACCCTCACGTCGACGCCGGCTTTCTTCCGGTCGATGACGGCCGCGACCAAACTCGGTTCGGTAAACGTGAATTGCTTGACAATAAGCGAAGTTTGAGCGGAATCGATGAATTCGCGGACCGGTTCCAGGCCGTCATCGGGCTCGACAATCAGACGGGGAGATAGCGGGAGCATAATTTCGGGATGCTAGCACCGGGAGAATGGCATCGCTTTGCTATCGCACGAACGTTCAGCTGGCCGTGACACGGCGGTGATAAGACCGCCGCCACGGCGATACCTGGGTCGCTCGGGTGCCTGTCACATCGGCGGCACGACTTCAGGCAAGATTGCGTGCATGGACAGTGGAGCGGCTTCGCCCCGGGTGCTCGTAGTCGACGACGACCCCGACGTGCTGGCATCGCTCGAGCGTGGCCTGCGGCTTTCCGGATTCGAGGTGTCGACGGCTGTGGACGGCGCCGAGGCGCTGCGCAGCGCCACCGAGACCCGGCCCGACGCGATTGTGCTGGACATCAACATGCCGGTGCTCGACGGCGTCAGCGTGGTGACCGCGCTGCGCGCGATGGACAACGATGTGCCGGTCTGCGTGCTTTCCGCACGCAGCTCCGTCGACGACAGGGTCGCCGGACTGGAGGCGGGCGCCGACGACTATCTTGTCAAGCCGTTCGTGCTGGCCGAGCTGGTCGCACGGGTCAAGGCGCTGCTGCGTCGGCGGGGTGCGACCGCGACGTTCTCGTCGGAGACCATCACGGTCGGCCCGCTCGAGGTCGACATCCCGGGCAGGCGCGCCCGCGTCAACGGCGCCGACGTCGACCTGACCAAGCGGGAATTCGACCTGCTCGCGGTGCTCGCCGAGCACAAGACCGCGGTACTCTCCCGCGCCCAGCTGCTTGAGCTGGTGTGGGGGTATGACTTCGCCGCCGACACCAATGTCGTCGACGTCTTCATTGGCTATTTGCGCCGCAAATTGGAGGCCGGCGGTGCGCCGCGGCTGCTGCACACCGTCCGCGGCGTTGGGTTTGTGTTAAGGACACAGTGATGAGCGCTTGGGCGAATCACGCGAGAAGCAAGTGATGAGCGCTTGGGCGAATCACGCGACAATCGAGTAGTCCGATGAACCTGCTGTCACGGATCTTCCGCAGCACACCGTCGCTTCGAACCAGGGTGGTCGTCGCCACGGCGATCGGCGCGGCGATTCCGGTGCTGATCGTCGGGGCAGTGGTCTGGGTCGGCATCACCAACGACCGCAAGGAGCGTCTTGACCGCAGGCTCGACGAGGCGGCGGGCTTCGCGATCCCGTTCCTGCCCCGCGGTCTCGACGAGATCCCCAAGTCGCCGAACGACCAGGACGCCGTCATCACGGTGCGCAAGAACGGTCAGGTCACCTCGAACTCGAACGTAGTGTTGCCCGAACTACCCGCGGGCTATGAAGACACTTACGTCAACGGCGTGCGGTATCGCGTACGCACCGTAGAGATCCGGGCGCCGGAGCCGATGGCGGTCGCCGTCGGAGACACCTACGACGCGACCATCGCCGACACGAACAATCTGCATCGCCGGGTGATCATCATCTGCTTGTTCGCGATCGTAGCCTCGACCGTATTCGGCTGGGTGCTGGCCGCATTCGCGGTGAGACCGTTCAAGCAGTTGGCACGACAGACCAGTCAGATCGACGCGGGTGATGAACCGCCCAACATCGAGGTGCGCGGCGCCACCGAGGCCGTCGAGATCGCCGACGCCGTCAAGGGCATGCTCGAGCGCATCTGGGAAGAGCAGGGCCGCACCAAGGCCGCACTCGCGTCGGCCCGCGATTTCTCGGCCGTGTCAGCCCACGAATTGCGCACACCACTGACCGCGATGCGCACCAATCTCGAGGTGCTGTCCACCCTGGCTCTGCCGGAGGAGCAGCGCAAGGAGGTGGTCAACGACGTCATCCGCACCCAGTCACGCATCGAGGCCACCCTCGGTGCGCTCGAGCGGCTGGCGCAGGGCGAGCTGTCGACCTCGGACGACCACGCGCCGGTCGACATCACCGAACTGCTCGACCGCGCCGCGCATGACGCGATGCGCGTGTACCCCGATCTGGACGTTTCGCTGGTGCCTGCGCCGACGGTGATCATCGTCGGCCTGCCCGCGGGGCTTCGGTTGGCCGTCGACAACGCGATAGCAAACGCGGTCAAACACGGCGGCGCGACGAGGGTGCAGTTGTCGGCGGTCAGCTCGCGTGCGGGGGTGGAAATCGCGATCGACGACGACGGCGTCGGCATCCCCGAAGAAGAGCGCAAGGTGGTGTTCGACCGGTTCTCGCGCGGGTCGACGGCATCGCACTCCGGCTCCGGGCTGGGCCTGGCGCTGGTCGCCCAGCAGGCCGAATTGCACGGCGGCACAGCCTCGTTGGAGGACAGCCCGCTGGGCGGAGCGCGGCTGGTGCTGCGGCTGCCCGGCCCTAGGTAGCCCGGCCCCCCGCGAACGTTCCTTACCGCTCGAGAATTCGCCAGAATTTCGAGCGGTAAGGAACGTTCGGCGGCAAGCAGCTAGTGGGTGCCGAGCAGGTCGATCACGAAGATCAGAGTCTTGCCCGACAGCCGGTGCCCACCGCCTGCCGGGCCGTAGGCCTGCTCGGGCGGGATGACGAGCTGACGCCGACCGCCGATCTTCATGCCGGGGATGCCGTCCTGCCAGCCCTGGATGAGCCCGCGCAGCGGGAACTCAATGGATTCGCCGCGGTTCCACGAGCTGTCGAATTCTTCGCCCGTGTCGTACTCGACGCCGACGTAGTGCACCTCGACGGTGCCGCCCGGCACGGCCTCCGCCCCATCGCCGACCACCAGGTCCTTGATGACAAGTTCGGTCGGCGCGGGCCCGTCGGGAAACTCGATCTCTGGCTTGGTAGTCATCGCAATCACCGTAGTCTGGATTCGTGCCCAAGGACCAAGACATTCTCGCTCAGGTCAACAAGCTGGTCGCCGAGGAGCAGGAGCTGCGCAGCAAGCTGCAGCACCATGAGATCGACGAATCCGAGGAGCACCAGCGCCTCCGCGCGGTGGAAGTGGAACTCGATCAATGCTGGGATCTGCTGCGGCAGCGCCGGGCGCTTCGCGCGACCGGCGGCGATCCCCGAGCGGCGCGAGTGCGCCCGCCCGGTGAGGTCGAGGGCTACCTTGGCTGACCGATGAGGGAGCCCGACGTCGTCATTGTCGGCGGCGGGCACAACGGCCTGGTCGCCGCCGCGTACCTGGCCCGTGCCGGACGCCGGGTGCAGGTGCTCGAGCGGCTCGACCACGTCGGAGGCGCCGCGGTATCCGCGCATGCCTTTGACGGAATCGACGCGCGGCTATCGCGCTACTCGTATCTGGTCAGCCTGTTGCCGCGGCGCATCGTCGACGAGCTGGGTGCCAGGGTGCGGCTGGTACGCCGCCGCTACTCGTCATACACGCCCGATCCGTCGACGGCGGGCCGCACGGGCCTGCTGATCGGGCCGCAGTCGACGTTCGGAGCCGTTGGAGCTTCGGCTGACGAGGCGGCCTTCGTCGAGTTCTACCGTCGATGCCGCGTCGTCACCTCCCGGCTCTGGCCGACGTTGACCCAGCCGTTGGGCCCGCGCGAACAGGCGCGCCGGCATGTGGACGACGACGACGCGTGGCGGTTCATGGTCGACGAGCCGATCGGGCACGCGATCACCGCCGCGGTCTCCAACGATCTGGTTCGCGGCGTAATGGCGACCGACGCGTTGATCGGCACGTTCGCCCGCGCCGATGACCCGACGCTGACGCAGAACGTGTGCTTCCTGTACCACCTGCTGGGTGGCGGCACCGGCGATTGGGATGTGCCGGTCGGCGGCATGGGAGCGGTGAGCGGTGCGCTGGCTGCGGCCGCGGCTGGTCATGGAGCGGAAATCCTTACGGGTGCAGAGGTTTACGCCATTGATCCCGATGGTGAGGTCCGGTACCGCCGCGACGGTCAGGAACATCGGGTGCACGCCGATTTTGTGTTGGCGAACGTGACGCCGGTTGTGCTGGCCGGGCTGTTGGGTGACCCGGAGCCGACGCTTGCGCCGGGCGCGCAGGTCAAGGTCAACCTGATGCTGCGACGGCTGCCTCGGCTGTGCGACGACAGCGTCACACCCGAGCAGGCATTCGGCGGCACGTTTCACATCAACGAGACGTTCAGTCAGCTCGACACCGCCTACACCCGCGCCGAGCACGGGATGGTGCCGGATCCGCTGCCCTGCGAGATCTACTGCCATTCGCTGACCGACCCCAGCATCTTGTCGGATCGGCTGCGGGAATCCGGTGCTCAGACGTTGACCGTGTTCGGCCTGCACACCCCGCACAGTCTGATCGCGGGCGGCGATCCTGATCGCATGCGCGACGCGTTGACGTCTGCGGCGCTGAACTCGCTGAATTCCGTTCTCGCCGAGCCGATTCAAGACGTGCTGATGGAGGATGCGGCGGGCCGGTTGTGCATCGAGGCCAAGACCACGGTGGACCTGGAACATACCCTGGGCATGACGGCGGGCAACATCTTCCACGGCGAGTTATCGTGGCCGTTCGCCGAGGACGACGAACCTTTGGAGACGCCTGCGCAGCGCTGGGGTGTGGCCACGATGCATGCGAGGATCATGTTGTGCGGCTCGGGTTCTCGCCGGGGCGGTGCGGTGTCAGGCATCGGCGGCCACAACGCCGCGATGGCGGTGTTGGAGAGCTAAGGCATCTCCCGCGCCCATTGCATGTGGCCCTCGAAGCCGAGTTCATTCGCCATTGCGCGGTAGCGATCTCGGTATTCCCGGTAACCAATGTCGTCCCCGCGCGCCCGGGCCAGCAGCGCACGTAGTTGCAGTACGAAGAGGTCTCGGGTGACCCACTCAGAGCCCGCCAGTGTGCCCACCAACCTGTGGATCGCAGCCTCCGCCTCCAACAAGTCGTTCTCCGTACCGCGCGCCAACAGCAATTGAACGAGAAAGCGCGTGCCTCCGTCACAATTGGCGAAATTCCCCCACCCGTACAACTCCTCAAGGGCCGCCCGCGTCTGCTGTATCGCGCGATCAATATCCTCGTCGGCAGTTGTCCGAGCTATGTACAACTCCAATGTCGGCACCATATTCAACCCGTAGCGCTCCTTGATGCAGGTGTCGCGCAGCTCGGCCAGCATGGCAACCCCGCGTTCGCGGCCGGCGGAATCGCGGTAGGTCAGCGCAGTGCCGAGTGTCATTCGCAGGACGACCAGGGGCAGATCCTCGCTGCACCGCTCCGCAATCTGCACCGCTTCGGTGAGGTCGGTCACCGCGGCGTCGTCGGCCATTAGGACGCCTCGGGTGATGGTCGCGTACTTGTAGTTGATGGTCATTGCCAGTGATAGAGGGCCGGCCGTCCCTGCTATCGCCATAGCGGTGTCCATGTCTTCCCGCCACCCCTCGCGGCCCATACAGCATCGCGCAAAGCCGCGGAAGACCAACGCCGTCGCCAACGGTGACCTGAGCATGAAATTTGCGCTTGCAGCGTCGCCGTCCGCGAGCTCGATGGCTACTTGTGTCCACCGCAACACGTCCGCCATCTCGGCCGACTGTAGTTTGGCGACACAGGCCGCACCGGTTACACCCAGCGTGAGTGTGGTATCACCGACTGACTCGACAAGCGCCATTTGCTCCGACGCCTGCCGAGACGCCTCGAAAATGCGCCCGTGAAGGACATGTTCCATCACGAGACCCGCCATGCCGATCGCGAGCGATGCTTTGTCTCCCGCTTCCATGCACAGCTCACGCAGCTCATCGAAGCGAGTCGACAAGTCTGGGTGGAACCGTCGAAAAGCGTTGCTACACAGTAAGGTGCGTGGAGCAATACGCATCGCCAACTGGTTCGGGGAGTCGGGGGGCAGCGCGTCAGCCACCTGGCGCGCCCGCTCCCAGCTCAGCTGAGCCGCAGCATTGTCGCGGTTGGTCGACCACCCACCGGCGCGCATGTGCCACTCATATGCGCTACGCAGATCCCCGGCCGCCTCGAGATGCTCGGCGATCATTGCTGCGTTCTGGTCATCCTGTTCGATCGCGGCGGCCAGCCGCCGGTGCAACTGCGCGCGATCCGATTTGAGCTGCGACTCGTAGGCAACAGCACGGATCAGCGGATGCCGAAATGCGTACTCCGGCTGCGGGCTGAAGGCGATCTGATCGATTAGTTCCGCGTAGACGAGGTCATCAAAAACCGGCTCGATCTCCAGTACCTTCAACGTGTCTGGGCCGAACCGAGACCCGATGACCGCTGCAGCGTTGAGAGTGCGTTTGGCGGCGGGATCAAGGCGGTCGATTCGGGCGGCGATGACTGCCTGCAGCGTGCTGGGCACGCTGACATCGGCCACCGGATCCGGGCACAAATAGCCTCCGCGGCCACCGACCAACACGTCTCGTTCGGTCAAGTCCCGCACGATTTCCTCGGCGAAGAAGGGATTGCCGGCCGCGCGCTCGGAAACGAGGCCGGAGAGTCCAGCCACAGACTCGTCCTTACCCAGCAGGTCAGTGGTCAGCGCAGACATCTGCGCATCGTCGAGAGGTTCCAGCGCTATCGTCTGCGATCGAGGTGCATGTGCAAGCGCGCCAACGTATTCAGGTCGGTAGGTGATCAGGACAAGTGAACGGGTCCGTGGAATGACGGTGATGAACTCCACCAGCATCAACTCACTGATGCCGTCGATCCAGTGCGCGTCCTCGAT
>DASQCE010000315.1:0-19306 GCA_035634855.1 Mycobacterium sp. | reverse complement strand
CGCGGAAGGCCCGACGGCGGGGAACGGTCAGCTGTGGGTGCGCGAACCGGGGCACCCAGTACAGCCGGGCCAGTTAGCGCCGAACGTTCCTTACCGCTCGAAATTCCACCGACTATTCGAGCGGTAAGGAACGTTCGCGGGCAGTCAGACAATCCGTGACGTCCTCCCCTGCCAATAGCGCTCGCGGATACGCCTCTTGTAGAGCTTGCCGTTGGGATCCCGCGGCAGGCCTGGATCGAATTCGACCGTCCGCGGACATTTGTAGCCGGCCAGGTGCGCCCGGCAGTACGCGATGAGCTCGGCCTCGAGTTCGGGTCCGGCCACCACGCCATCCGCGGGTTGCACGACGGCCTTGACCTCCTCGCCGAATTCCTCGTTGGGAACCCCGAATACCGCGGCATCGACGAGCTTCGGATGCATGACGAGAAGGTTCTCCGCCTCCTGCGGGTAGATGTTCACCCCACCCGAGACGATCATGAACGTCGACCGGTCGGTGAGGTACAGGTAGCCGTCCTCGTCGACGTAGCCCATGTCGCCCAGCGACCGCCAACCGTGCTCGTTGGAGACCGATGCGGTCTTCTCCGGATCCTTGAAGTACTCGAAGGCCGGTCCGCCCTCGAAGTACAGCGCCCCCGACTCGCCGACGGCACATTCGGTCCCGTCGTCACCGACCACATGCGCGGCGGTGAACGGCTTGCCGACCGATCCAGGATGGGCGAGCCACTCCTGCGGGTCGATCGTTGTGCCGGCGAATCCCTCCGTGCCGCCGTAATACTCGTAGATGATCGGGCCGAACCACTTCATCATGCGGTGTTTGACGTCCACCGGGCACGGTGCGGCCGCGTGGATCACGCACTCAAGACTCGACACGTCGTAGGACTCCCGGACCGCGTCCGGCAACTTCAGCATCCGCACGAACATGGTCGGTACGAATTGCGCATGGGTCACACGATGTTTCTCGATCAGACGCAGGGAGTCCTCGGCGTCGAATCTGGGCATGACGATCGCGGCGGCGCCGACGCGCTGCGCCGCCATCGTGTAGTTGACCCCCGCCGCGTGGTAGAGCGGCGCCGGCGAGAGGTACACGCTCGATTCGGTCATGCCGTACCGCTGAATGAGCGTGTACTCCAACACTTTCTGCGCCCATGATCCCTTGCCGTCCTCGGGAAGCGGCCGGCGGACCGCTTTCGGCCTACCGGTGGTGCCGGACGAGTAGAGCATCTCCGAACCGTCGGATACCGGCGGCGCGTCACCGGCGCTGGCCAGCGCGTCGTCGTACGAGCGCCAGCCCGGCAGGTTGCCTCCGACGCAGATATGGACGTCGACGCCGGCGTTGGCATCGAGGATTCGCGACGCCGGGTCGGCCATCGACGCGTCGACGAACACCGCTTTCGCCTCGGAGTCGTCGACGACGTAGGCGATTTCGTCAGCGGTGAAGTGAGTGTTCACCGCGCTGTAGTAGAGTCCGGAAAGCTGGCAGCCCCAGGTGATTTCGAGGAACGCATGGCGGTTCGGGAGTACCAGCGCGACGGCGTCGCCGCGCCGCAGCCCCGCTTCGTACAGAAGCGCGGCGACCCGCCGGCTGCTGGCGTACAGCCCGCCATACGAGATCGTGCGGCCGTCCGCGACGATCAGGGCCGGTGACTGCGCGGCGCTGATCGCGTGGTCGCCGATGTGCACGGCAATCCTAGGTGGCCGGTTTACCGTCGGAATTGGCTGCCGCAGCGGCCTGGCGCCGCGCCATCTCGGCAGGCTTGATCTGGCCTTGCAGCACCTGGCCCATCAAAGCCCGCACGTCGGCGCTCACCGTCGCCAGGGCCACGAGATCGTTGGAACTCTGCCAATGCAACCGCATCCCCATGAGTTCCCAGGCCCGCTTGAGATTCGCCTTGGTGAGTAGCAGCGTCGTCAATGGAGCCTGTGCGATGTGGCTGGCGATCGCCTCAACGCGTGCATCCAGCTCTTCCCGAGAGACCACCTCGTTCACCAGTCCCACCTCGAGCGCCCTTTGGGCGTCGATGATCTCCGACATGTACAGGTAGTACGCCGCGCGCCGCCAGTTCATGAAGACCCACGGCTCGATCGAGCACTCCCCGGACGGCATGCCGAACCCTTGCAGCGGTGAGTACTGGAAGTAGGCGTCATCCGAAGCGATCACGATGTCGGTGGTGAGCCCGAAATGGGTGCCGCCGCCGACGCAGTAGCCGTGCACCTGTGCGATTGTCGGCTTGGAGAATTCCCACAAATTCAGGGTCGGCTTGAGGAAGAGATCGGTCTGAGGCTTCCAGGGCGTGCCCATATGCTGATGGCCTTCGACCATTGCCGGATAGTCGGTCGCGTTGTCGCCGATGGCGTGCCCCGAGCAAAACCCTTTGCCGTTGGCCTTGAGGATCAGGACCTTGATGTCGTAATCCCGATCCGCATCTACGAGCGCGGCATCGACCTCCTCGACCAGCTTCTGGTCCTGGGCGTTCGCCTTCTCGGGCCAGTTCAGCGTGATCTTCGCGATGGGGCCTTGCTTTTCGTAGATGATTCGTTCGCGAGTCTCGTTGAGATCCATTCCCTCTCCTATGACTTGATGACGCCGATCTCGACGCCGATGTCGTACACGGTGCCGACTTCGCCGGTCCATTCAACGGTGCCCGATGCACCGGCCTCGATCTCCTGTTCCACTTTCTCCGTTGCGATTACGTAGATCGGCGTGCCCTCCTGGACGTGCTGGCCATCCGCCACGAGCAACTCGACGAGTTCGGCCTCGCAAACAGCGACCGAGACTCGCGGGATGCGAATGAGGAAGTCACCCACGCGCGCCCGCCGCGGACTCGTGCAGCGTTCGTTGGGCGGCCGCGACGATGCGCGCCGACGACGGGTAGATCTGCGCCTCGAGCGCCGCGGCGGCGGGCGTCGGGACGAACCGCGCCCCGACGCGCTCGATCGGTGCGGCAAGCGCGCTGAAGCACTCCGACTGCAGCGTCGCCACGATTTCGGCTCCTGGGCCTGCGAATTGAACCGCGTCGTGCACAACCACGGCACGGTGGGTGCGTCGCACCGAGGACACCATGGTTTCGACGTCTAGCGGCACGAGCGTGCGCAGATCGACCACCTCTGCGTTGACCCCTTGCTCCTGCAGCGCGGTCGCAGCGGCGAGTGATTCGTGCAAGCTGCGCCCGTAGCTGATCAGCGTGACGTCGGAGCCCGGCCGCTTGATGTCGGCCTGCCCAAGGGGAATCGAGAACCCGGGATCGGTTGGGACAAGGCCCTTTTGGCCCTGCAGGCGGATCGTCTCGACGAACAGGCAGGGATCCTCATCGAAGATCGCCGACGTCAGCAGGCCCTTGCCGTCGCGCGGGGTCGACGGCACGATCACCTTCATCCCCGGAATGTGCATAAACCAAGCCTCGAGTGTCTGAGAATGCGTCGCGCCGGTGGCGAGCCCGCCATAGACCTGGGTGCGGACCGTGATGGGCGCCGTCGTCCTGCCTGCGGTCATGAAACGCAGCTTGGCGGCGTTGTTGATGAGCTGGTCCGCGGCGATGCCGATGAAGTCCATGATCATGATCTCGGCCACCGGCAGCAGGCCGTCGATCGCAGCGCCGATGGCAGCACCGACGATCGCGGCTTCAGAGATCGGCGTGTCCAGCACGCGGTCGTGACCGTATTTCGTCGACAGGCCCGCGGTAGGGCCGGACGCGCCGGGGTCGGCAATATCCTCGCCGAGAAGGAATACCCGCTCGTCCGCTTCCATCGCCTGGTCGAGCGCGAGGTTCAGCGCCTCGCGCATCGACATCTCTTTCTCGTCCATCGGCGTCTTCCTCAGACCGGGTAGCGGATCGGGGTCGCGTACACGTCCCGGTCGAGCTCCTCGGCCGACGGCGCCTCGGCGCTCAAGACGGCCTTGAGCGATTTCTCAACGGAGATGAGCGCACCTTCGTCGATTCCGTTCAGCTCGTCATCGGTGCAGATACCGTCATCGACGAGCTGCCGTCGGAACCGCGGCACGGGGTCTGCCGCCATCGCCTCTGCCAGTTGCTCTTTGGGGATGTATGGCATCCGGTCACCGAAGTAGTGGCCGCGGAAGCGAAATGTCACGCACTCGATGAAGGTGGGTCCGTCACCGCGGCGCGCCCTGGCCAACGCCTCGTCCACCGCCGCCGCGACGGCCAGCGGGTCGTTGCCGTCGACGCGAACACCGGGCATGCCGTAGCCGGCCGCACGATCGGCGACATTCTCGAGCCGCATCGTGTCCGCGGTCGGCGTCATCTCCGCGTACTGGTTGTTCTGACACACGAAGACCATTGGCAGGTCCCAGAGGGCGGCCATGTTCGCCGCCTCGTGGAACGAGCCGGTGTTGGTCGCGCCGTCACCGAAGCTGACCACCGTGACCCGGTCGAGCCCCTTGCGCTTGGCCGCCATCGCCAGCCCGACGCCGACCGGCGGTCCGGCGCCGACGATTCCGGTCGAGAGCATCACACCCACTTCCGGCTTCGCGATGTGCATTGTCCCGCCCTTGCCGCCGCTCGCGCCGACGGTGCGGCCCATCATCTCGCCGTAGATCTCTTCCAGCGGAACGCCTTTGCCGATGAGGTCATGTAGCCCCCGGTAGGTCGTCACCAGCTGGTCGTCGCGTCGCAGCGAGACACCCATCGCGGCGCCGATCGCCTCCTGGCCGCGTGACGGCCAGTACACGCACATGAACTCGCCGGTGCCAATGCCCTTGGACAGCCGGTCGTCGGCGGCCTTCATCAGCACCATCAAGGCGTACATGCGCCGCCGGACCTCTGCCGGGTAGGTCATGGTTCGTATGACCCGATCTCGCGGTACACGCGGGGAATCGGCTTTGGATCCATGGCTAGGTTTTCGAGGCCCGTCATCTTGCCGCTCGCGCCGAGTTCCCTCAGCCGCTGCACAGCCGCGTCGAGGTCATCGCAGTCGAGTTCGTAGATCGCGATGAACGGGCCGTTCCCGTCGGCCGGGGCGAACCGCCGGGCGGACACGATCCCGTCGACCGAAGTGATCTGCGCGAGATGGGTGTCGTTGTACCACTTGTGGTAGTCGGCTTCCCGGGCCGGCGAGACCGGCATCGTCTCCACGTACATGATCCCTTTGGGCATGCTCGCTTCTCCCCTCTTACGTCCCTACGCCCCTGACCATGGCTTGACCTTTAGGAAGCCGCCTGCGTCGACGCGGAGCTGCTGACCGGTGACGTAGCGGGCCGCGTCGCTGGCGAGGAACAGCACGGCCTCGCTGATGTCTTCGGGTTCGACGTAGGGAATCGGCATGCCCTGGATCACCGGGAAGACCAGTTCCGCGTCCTCGCGGGTGGGGTTCTGCAGGTCGGGACGGAATGCCCGATACATGGGCGGACTGTGCAGCATGTCGGTGTTGCAGTTGGTGGGGTGAATCGCGTTCACTCGGATCTGTTTGGGGGCCAGGGCTGCCGCGAGGTCGTTGACATAATGTGCGACAACCTGTTTCGCGAATGCATAGCCCGCGCCGCCGGGTCCACCATCGATACCGGTGGTGTTCATCGAGGCCATGAACGCCGCCACCGATCCCGTCGCAATGATCGACGCACCGGCCTGTAGGTGCTTCATGCTTGCGTGCACGAGATTGAGGACGCCCACCAGGTCGACATCGACCGCGTCGACGAACGCTTGCGGCGGAAGGCCCGCGGTCAGTGGACAGATGCCGGCGTTCGCCACCACGATGTCGAGGTGGCCGAACTCGACGACACCCCGATCGATCGCGGCGGACAACGCCGCGCGGTCGCGGACGTCGGCGATCTCGGTGTACACCCGCTGGCCTTCCTTTTCGACCAGCCGGGCTGTCTCGTCAAGGTCCTCGGGGCGCGCGAGCGGATACTCGTTGGTTTCGATGTCTTCGCAGATGTCCACGGCGATGATGTCGGCGCCCTCGGCGGCAAGCGTCCGTGCGTGTGACCGCCCTTGACCGCGCGCGGCTCCGCTGATCAGCGCCACCTTGCCCGTCACTCTGCCCATGGCCGGTCCTTTCTCCCGATGCGGTTCGCGGCAACTGGTCGCCCGCCAATGCCCTTATCTCGGAGGATCTTCGAAGAACCGGCACCCGCGATGGCTGACCGGCCGACCGGCTTGCTCACTCAGCGGCACCGCCGGTTGGGCACAGGGTGCACGCCATCGAAACCCCATCCGCAAGGTTGCGCCGCGACATCGCAGCCAACAGTAACTGGTGCGGTCGCTATACTACCTAAAATTATAAAGAAACCAATTGAGACCGATCCCGACAGGACACCGTGGACTTCTCATACCCGCCGGAGGTCGAACAGTTCCGCAAGGAGCTGCGCGCATGGTTGGCCGCGAACCTGAGCCAAGAGGTGGTGGCCGCCGGACGCGGCCGTGACCCCGACACCTTTGAGACGCTGCGTGCGTGGGACGCCACGCTGGCCGACGCGGGCTGGGGCGCGGTGTCATGGCCGCAGGAGTACGGCGGCCGCGGGGCAAGCGTGCTCGAGCAGCTCGCCTACGCGGAGGAAACCACACGCGCGCGAGCGCCAGTGCCGCTCAACGTGATCGGAATGAACAACATCGCGCCGGCGATCATGCAGTACGGCACGGAAACGCAGAAGCGTGAGTTGCTCCCCCGCATGGTGCGAGCCGACGACATCTGGTGTCAGGGCATGTCGGAGCCGGAAGCCGGCTCTGATCTCGCCTCCTTGCGGACCCGCGCGGTGGCCGAGGGCGACGCCTACGTGGTCAGCGGACAAAAGGTCTGGACCTCGCTGGGACATCGCGCCGATTGGTGTCAGCTCTACGTGCGCACCGATCCGGCCGCCCCCAAGCACAAGGGCATCTCATGCCTGATCGTCGACATGACGCTGCCCGGCATCGAGGTGTGCCCGCTGGTCACGCTCAACGGCGCCGCCGATTTCGCGGAGGTGTTCTTCAACGACGTGCTGGTGCCCGCCGATGCGTTACTGGGGCCGCTGAACGGGGGGTGGCAGGTGGCCACCACCACGCTGAGCCACGAGCGGGCCGGAGCGGCCCGCCTGTATGCGCAGCTGGAGGTGCAGTTGCAGGATCTGGTGGCCGACCTGGCCGACTGTGAGTTCGACGGAACGCCGGTGCTCGAGGACACCGCAACGTTGCGCCGCCTCGGCGAGGTGGCGGTGCGCATCAAGTACCTGGAGGTGCTCTGCCAGCGGTCGATCTCGGCCACGCTGCACGGCGGCGACGCGCTTGGGTCGGCCAGCCTGGCGAAGAGCGTGTGGGCCGAGCTGGGACAGGAACTCGCCGCCCTGGCCTTCGACGTGCTGGGCCCGCTCGGTGGCCACCGACGGTGGTCGGAGTATCGACTCACGTCGCGCTCCCTGACCATCGCGGGCGGCACGACTCAGATCAACAAGAGCGTCACCGCGACGCGGGTGCTCGGATTGCCCCGACGATGAGCGCCCGCGCGAAGTGGGGGCACCCCCTGCCCGAAGGGCAGGGGGACAAAGGGCACGGATGAACCTCGAGCTGACCGACGAGCAGGTGGTCCTGCGTGACACCGTGCGCCGCTATCTCGCGGAAAAAGCAAGCGTGACAACCCATGTGCGGCCAATGCTCGATGATACGACCGGAACCACCGCCGAGGTGTGGAGTGGATTGGCGGCCCTGGGCACCACCGGGGTGCTGGTCCCGCAGGAGTACGGCGGCTCCGGTATGACGATGGTCGAGGCGGGCATCGTGGCGACCGAACTCGGCGCCGCGCTGCATCCGGGGCCGTGGCTGTCGAGCGCGGTCGCAGCGGCGCGCGCGCTGACTCGGATGGTCACCGGGACGCACGCCGCCTCGCTGTTGACCGGTATCGCCGATGGTTCCACGGTCGCCACGATCGGTCCGCTCAATGGCCTGCGTCCTGTTGTCGAGAACGCGGTCCTGCGCGGCGACATCGCGGCGCTGCCGGACGCCGCCGCGGCCGACGTGGTGCTTGTGCTCGCCGAGGACGGTGCCGGCACCGGACTGTATGCCGTCGACGCGAAGGCGCCCGGCGTTTCGGCGACGGAGCGGACGCACGTCGATCAGACTCGCAAGCTGTTCGATGTCGTGTTCGACGGTGTGACCGCGCAGCGGCTCGCTTCGCCGTCGGCAGATGACATCCGGGGCCTCGTCGACGACGTGCTGATTGCAAACGCGGCCGACGCGTTGGGCGCCGCGAACGCGGTGATGAACCTCGCAGTCGAATACGCGAAGGTGCGACAGCAGTTCGACCAGCCCATCGGCAGCTTTCAGGCAGTTCAGCACCTCTGCGTCGACATGTACGAGACAGTCGAACTCGCTCGCAGCGGGGTGCTGCACGCGGTATGGGCTACGGATGCCGCACAGCCCGCTGAGCGCCACCTCGCCGCGCTGCGCGCCAAGGCGTTCGCGGGGCAGCTGGCGACCGTCGCCGACATCGCGATCCAGGTTTTCGGCGGCATCGGCTACACCTGGGAGCACGACGCTCACCTGTACCTCAAACGCCTGCTCGGTTGGAGCGCCTTCCTTGGCGGCTCCGACAGATACCTGCAAGAGGTCGGCAGGCAACTGGCGACGAACATGTTTGGCTAACGATCGGCAACGAAAGGCGGGGCAATGTCCGAAGTGCTGCGCGGAGTACGCGTCGTCGAGCTGGCGTCGTGGACGTACGTACCGTCCGCCGGTGCAGCGCTTGCGGATTGGGGCGCGGATGTCATCAAGGTGGAGGATGTGAAGGGCGGTGACCCGGGTCGTGCGCTGGTGATCGGCGGTTTCACCCGGCAAAACGCGCGCGCCGACGTCGACTTCATCCTTGAGATCGGGAACCGCGGCAAGCGCAGCATCGCGATCGACATCAAGTCCGACACCGGCCGCGCGTTTCTCGGTCGCCTGCTGGCCACCGCGGACGTGTTCCTGACCAACTGGCTGCCCGGCGCGCTGGAGCGAGCGTGGCTCACGGTCGAGGACATCCGCTCGTTAAATCCGAACATCATCATCGCGCGCGGCACAGGCACCGGCGTCCGTGGGCCCGATGCCGACAAAGGCGGATTCGACGCGGCCACATACCTTTCCCGCGGCGGGGTTTCCTACACCATGACGCCGTTCGGTACCGAGACACCCGCCGTCCAGGGTCCGGGGTTCGGCGACCTGCAGGGCGGGATCACACTGGCCGGCGGCGTGTGCGCCGCACTCTTCCACCGGGAACGCACCGGTGAGCCCTCAGTCGTCGATTCGTCACTGTTGGCCCAGGCGATGTGGTGCATCGCACCGTCGATCTCGGTCGCCGACCTGTTCGACATCGACGGCATTCCGGGCGCGCCGCCGGGTTTGGCGATCAATCCATTGGTCAATCGGTACAAGACGCGGGACAACAGGTGGATCCAGTTTGTCTTCCTGCAGCCCGACCGCTTCTGGGCCGGCTTCTGCGAGCGCATCGGCCTGCCGGAACTCGCGACCGACGAACGCTTCGTGCCGTCGAGCAATCTCATCGCCAACGCCGCCGAAGCGTGCACGCTCGTCGGTCAGGCGATAGCAGGACAAGACCTCGAGCACTGGCGCAAGGCCCTTCAGGACGAACCCGGGGTGTGGGCCGCGCTGGCGACGCCGAAGGAAACTCTGAATGATCCTCAGGTCGAGCCGAACGGCCTGACGATCACCAACGTCGACGATAACGGCATCGAGTACCAGATTGTCGCCGCACCAGTGCAATTCAACGAAACCGCCCCGCCGCCTGCCCGCGCTCCCGAACATGGACAGCACACCGAGGAGATCCTGTTGGAGCTCGACCTCGATTGGGACGACATCTCGGCGGCCAAGGACAGCGGCGCGATTCTCTAAAGGAGAGGCCAATGACGGAGCGGCGTGACCTCGAATCGGTCATCTATGAGCGGGAACCGCCGATCGCGCGGATCATCCTCAACCGGCCCGACAGGGCCAACACCAAGGACGCGCAATTGGTACAGGAAGTCGACGCTTGCCTGCACGAGGCCGACCGCGACAAGGACATCAAGGTGGTCATCCTCAAGGGCAACGGGAAGGGCTTCTGCGGCGGGCACGTAGCGCGCTGGGGTCCCGACGAAAACCCGTATCCGGACTTCGGGAACACCTTCGAGGACCTTTACAAAGGCACCGCCGACCTGTTTCTGTGGCCGACGCTGTATCTGTGGGAATTCCCGAAGCCCACCATCTCCCAGATCCATGGCTACTGCATGGGGGGCGGCATCTACCTCGGCCTGCTGACCGACTTCTGTGTCGCGTCGGACGACGCGTATTTCCAGATGCCGCTGGCGCACAGCCTGGGCGAGCCTGGCGGGCATACGATGATCGAGCCGTGGCTGATGATGAACTGGCATCGGACCATGGACTGGTTGCTCTTGGCGCCAACGCTTTCCGCGCAGGAAGCGTTGAACTGGGGCCTTCTCAATAAGGTTGTGCCGAGCGAGGACCTTGAGGAGACCGTCGAGGAGATGGCTCGCAAAATCGGACAGATCCCGCTGACCACGCTGATGGCGGTGAAGAACAACGTGAAGCGGGCGTGGGAGCTGATGGGGATGCGCGTACATCTCCAGGTGAGTCACATCCTGACCAACATGGTTGGCGCGGCGTCCGATGTGCAGGCCCGGCGAGCAGAACTCATGCAGTCAGGTTTGAAGCCAAGGGATTTCGTCGATCGCGACGAAAGCTCGCCGGCCTAACGCCCTGCGGCGTGGCGCGCGGCGACGTAGCCGAACACCATCGTGCTCGCGATGCTCGCGCCGGCACCGGGATACGTTCGGCCCATCACGGTCGCGGTCGTGTTGCCCGTCGCATAGAGACCCTCGATCACCAGGTCCTGCTCGTCGAGGACCTGCGCGTGCTCGTTGGTGATCACGCCTCCGCATGTCCCGACATCGGCCGGCAGGACCCTGGTCGCGTAGTAGGGCGCGCGCTCGAGCGGGCCGACCGCGGCGTTGGGCCGATGCCCGGGATCGCCGAGGCAGTCGTTGTAGGCCGACTGGCCCCGACCGAAGTCGGGGTCGAGGCCCTTGGCCGCGAACTTGTTGAACCGCTGGATCGTGTGCTCCAGTTCATCAGCGGGAACGTCGATTTGGCGCGCGAGGTCGCCGATGGTGGCGCCGCGAACGACGGCGCCACGCTCGATCAGCTCTTCGGGCAGCCGACGCTTCTTCAGCGGGTTGGCACCAGAGACGTACCTGCCGACGTAGCCCTCGTCGAAGATCATCCAGCACGGCACCGCCTTGTTGGCGTACATCGCCTTGCCGACCTCGACGTAGGAGTTGGACTCGTTGCAGAATCGCCTACCGGTGGAGTCGACGTAGATGGCCCCCGGCCGCTGCCGTCCTGAGCCGAGTGACTTGGCTGCGGGGCCGCCGTCGGCGATGAAAACCGTTGGCAACCACCAGGCCTCGTCGAGCAAGTCGGTTCTCGCGCCGAGGCGCATTGCCGACTGCAACGCCTCACCGGTATCGCCCGCGTTCGCGATCGACCACTTGCCCTCGTTCGGCTGATCGCCGCTGTACCGGCGCCGCATGTCGGCGTTGTGGCCGAAGCCACCGGCCGCGAGCAGTACTCCCCTACGTGCTTCGATGGAAAGCCTTGAACCGTCGCGCCTGACGCGAGCGCCGACGACCCGGCCGGCTTCCACGAAGAGGTCCTCCATCGCGGTGTTCGTCCACAGCGGCGGCTCGCCGTCGCCGAGCCCGATGAGGGCCTTCAGCATCTGGGCGATCAGCGACGCACCGTTGGTGAGCATGTCGCGGCGACGGATTCGCGCGGCCATGGTGCGCGCGAACACGCGCATGGCGACGGCGAACGCGCGCGGCGCACGGTTGAAGTATTGCACCGAACGCAGCTCGTTGGTCAATACGACGAACCCGGAATTCCTTGCCATCGATGGCTGGACCTTATCGCTCCAGTTTCCGAGCTGGGCGGCGTCGAACGGGATCCCCTCGACACCACGCCCTGCGGCGTTGCCGCCCTTGTGATTCGGGTAGTAGTCGCTCCAGCCGGGACACCGCACGAGGCGAACACCCTTGCGCAGCAAGAAGGTCATCATCTCGGAGCCTGCAGTGAGGAACGTTTCGCGGCGCGCGGGTGACGAGGGCGCACCGATGTCGCCGACAACGTCGGCAAGGTAAGCAAGGCCGTCCTCATGCGAGTCCGCGATGCCGTCCCTGCGCATCAACGGATTGTTGGGCAGCCAGACCATGCCACCCGAGAGCCCGGTCGACCCGCCCACCAGGGCCTGCTTCTCGATCACCAGCGGTTCGAGTCCGACATCAAGCGTCACCAGCGCTGCCACCATTCCACCCCCGCCGCTGCCCACGATGAGCAGGTCAACGGACTTGTCCCACTCGGTCATCGGACCTCGGAGCTGACGCGTTCGGACAGGCCGAGATCGGCGACGGGAACGTCGATGGTGGTATTCGTTTTCTGGATTGACCCGACCAGCTGCTCGTACGGCAGCCCGGCCAGGAAGGCGTCCACGACGCGCTCGAAATTCGAGATCAGCCCTTCGATCTGCGTCGACAGCCGCATGAAGTCGAATCCCTTGGCGTGCAGGCCTTTCTGCTGACGCGGCAGGTTGGAGAAGTCCTGGGCCGGGATCGTCGGCCAGCTCGGGTCATCGGGAGCCAGGGGCTCGGGCGGAGTGGGTTTCCCGGGTGAGCGGTCGCCCGGATATCGGGTGAGCGACCAGATCTCGAAGAGTGTCTCCTCGGGTCCAAGCGGACGGATTCGGTAGGACGACGCGCTGCTGTACGTGGGCAGGATGAAGTAATGCGGGAAGCAGAACCCGATCGGGTCGATGACGCCGCGCCGATCCAGATCGTTCAGGTCCGGAAAGTCACAGCCGCGGGCCCGGTGCCACTTCGTGACGGCGTCGTTGACCGCACCGCGCCAGCCTGCCATTGCCTCGACCGGATCGTCGGGAAGCGATATGTTCTGCAGCCCCTCGGCGATCCGGACGTCGTTCTCGTGGGTCATCCCTCCCATCCCGGAGCCAAGGGTCCGCATGAAATGCAGGCTCGTCTCGATGATGGGGTGCACGGGCGATGCTTTCCTGATGTGCGACGGCGGAAGCAGTTGCGGGTGGGTCTGCGGGACGTGGTATCCCTCCATGAAGGCTTCGGTCGCCAGCTTCCAGTTGACCGGGAGCAGGCACGACTTCCACCACTCGGTGCGCAGCGCACCCACCTTCCATTCGTCGTGTTTGGACGCGAACGGTTCGATGCATTCGCGCAGCGGCGATGCACCGTCGTCGAGGTTGATCCAGGCGCAGCCGCCCCACAGCTCACACCGAACCGGGACGAGGCTGAGATCATCGGCGCCGAGGTTGCTTTCGTCGAATACCTCGGGCCGTAGCACGAAGGTGTTGGCACCGTCGAGACCCCAGCACCACCCGTGGAACGGGCAGACGAAGCTGCGACGGGACCCACTGCCCTCCACTATCTTCATCCCGCGATGGCGACAGGAGTTATAGAAGGCGCGGACGTGGTCGTCGTCTAGCCGGACGACGATGATTGACTGGTCGAGGATCTCGTACTCGACGAAGTCCCCGCGTACGGGAATCTCCTCGAGGCGACACGCCATCTGCCACACCCTGGGCCAGAACAACTCGGCCTCCAGTGCGTAGAACTCCTCGTCGTAGTAGCGCTGTTTGGGGATCCGGTCCACTGCCTGGACGGCCCACGGAACGGGAAGCGGTGTCCAGTTCACTTCGGTCAATGAGCTCACCCTCTGCCTCGGCGGTGCGAATCACGATCGGCGAGTGATCTTCCTATCTTAGCAAAAATAGCAAGTTCGCTTGCTGCGTTTGACGCGCGAATACTGGACATGACGGTGCGTATGGGGAGGCAACGATGGACAGCTGGATTGACGAGCTTGCGCGCGGCCTCGGCGAGGCACCATTGACATCCACGGAGACGACCAAGCTGCTAGACGCGGCCGGCGATGTCGCGCATCGGGTCGAGCGCAAGATGGCCCCGGTCTCCGCGTTCGTGATCGGCTGCGCCGTCGGACGCAAGCTCGCGAGCGGGGTGGATCGCAGCGAGACGCTCAACGAGACGTTGGGGCAGCTCGACGCGCTGCTGCCGCCGGAAGCGCCTGAGAGCTGAGCCGGGAGCCGACCGTAGATAGAGACCGCTTCTACCGGTTGTTGGGCGATCGCCCAACCGTTAGGCTGCCTTCATGTCGCACAGCCCCACTGACGAGCGGCCCCCGGTTGGCCGGGAGGCGACGCGGGAGGCACTGATCGAGGCGACCGCCCAAATCATGGTCGACGAGGGGTATGCGGCGGCGACGTCGCGGCGGGTGGCCGCCAAGGCGGGCGTCAAGGCCGCACTCGTCCACTATTACTTCCCGAGCATGGACGACCTGTTCGTGGCAGTGCTGCGCGACAAGGCCGAGACGAACCTGCAACGCCAGCGCCAGGCGATGGCCGAGTCGGAACCGCTGCATGCGTTGTGGCAGCTCAGCGGCGCACAAGACGCGCAGTTGTTCACAGAATTCCTGGCGATGGCCAACCACCGCAAGGCCATCCGCAGCGAGATCATCTCGTACGCAATGCGTTTCCGCGACATCGAAGAGGGCGCGATGACCCTGGCGCTGAAGGCCCGCGGCGTCGATCTCGAGTCGTTTCCCCCGGTGGTCATGTCGATGATCATGGGCAGCCTGGCGCGGATGGTGCTGCACGAGCAGGGACTCGGCATCACTCGCGGGCACGACCAAGCTAGGGCGTTCATCGAACAGTGCCTTGACCGCTTCGAGATGCCCGCCTGGGACCAGCAGCGGGCGGCAACGCGGCAGCTCAGTGAACCAGGTCGCGCCAGCGAATCGGAGGTGACCAGCACCACACTTGCTTGAGCTAATGGGTTTCGGCTGAGAAGTTATATCGGCTAAGTTACGTCTGAACCTGCCTGCGGCAGCCATTGGAAGAGGGCATACATGGGCACCGAAAGTCGGGAGCGAATCGTTTGATGTTGCGTCTTGCCAAACGCATCTGGGTACCGCTGGTCATCGTGCTGGTGGTTGCGATCGCGGCTTTCTGCGTGGACCGGTTCCGCGGATTCTTCGGCCAGACCGTGCTCACCAAGCCGGGTGCCGGCCTGGTCAACGACCCCGAGCCGTTCAATCCCAAAGTCGTGACGTACGAGATTTTCGGCACCGGAGGGGTGGCGACGATTAATTACCTGGACCTCGACGCCCAGCCACAGAAGGCCGAGAATGCCACGCTGCCATGGTCGCTGACCCTGACGACGACGGCTCCCGCCGCGAGCCCGAACATCGTTGCGCAGAGCGACGGTAGCAGCATCACCTGCAGGATCACCGTCGACGGCGTACTCAAGGACGAGAGGACCACCAACGGCGTGAACGCCCAGACCTTCTGCTTGGTGAAGTCCGCATGAGCAACACACATGTCGGCGCACACCCAATGATCCCTCGGTTCATTCGGCTGTTCTCGGTGCCGATCCTGCTGGGCTGGCTGGCGATCGTCGTCATCGTGAACGTCGTCGCCCCTCAGCTGGAAAAGGTGGGTGAGGCGCACGCGGTGTCGTTGGCTCCCGACGACGCACCGTCGCTGCAGGCGATGGAGCGCATCGGTAGGACTTTCCAGGAATTCGACTCCAACAGCTCGGCGATGATCGTCCTGGAAGGCGACCAACCTCTCGGCGACGCAGCGCACAAGTATTACGACGGCCTCGTCGACAGACTCGAAGCCGACAAGAAGCACGTCGAACACATCCAGGACTTCTGGGGCGACCCACTGACGGCCTCGGGTGCGCAGAGCGCTGATGGCAAGGCCGCCTATGTTCAGGCCTACCTGGCAGGCAACCAGGGCGAAACCCTGGCCAACGAGTCCGTGGAAGCGGTGCGCGACATCGTGGCCAACACTCCGCCGCCACCGGGAATCAAGACCTATGTCACCGGCCCTGCCCCACTCACCAGCGATCAGCACCACGCCGGCGACAAGAGCATCAAGCTGATCACGGGCATCACCATCTGCGTGATCTTTGTGATGCTGCTGTTCGTCTACCGATCAATTGTCACGGTGCTGCTCGTGTTGCTGATGATGTTCATCGAGCTGGCGGCGGCCCGGGGAATCGTTGCGGCACTTGGCTATTACGACCTGATCGGGCTGTCGACGTTCGCCGTCAACCTGCTCACGACACTGGCGATAGCGGCGGGAACGGACTATGCGATCTTCCTCGTCGGCCGCTACCACGAGGCGCGCGAGAACGGCGAGGACCGCGAAACCGCCTTCTATACGATGTATCACGGCACCGCCCACGTCATTCTGGGGTCGGGCCTGACCATCGCGGGTGCGACATTCTGCCTGCACTTCACGCGGCTGCCCTACTTCTCAACGCTGGGCATTCCGTTGGCGATCGGCATGCTCGTCGCTGTCGCGGCGGCACTGACCATGGCGCCCGCCATGCTGACCATTTGCAGCCGGTTCGGCCTGTTCGATCCCAAGCGGGCGATGAAGACTCGCGGTTGGCGCCGCATCGGTGCCGCCGTGGTGCGCTGGCCGGGTCCGATCCTCGCCGCGTCGGTGGCTCTCGCGCTCGTCGGTTTGCTGGCGCTTCCGTCATACAAGCCGAGCTACAACGACCGCAACTACCTGCCCAAAGACATCCCGGCCAATCAGGGCTACGCCGCGGCCGACCGGCACTTTCCGCAGGCCCGGATGAACCCGGAAATGCTGTTGGTCGAGACCGACCATGATCTGCGCAACTCAGCGGACATGCTGGTGATCGACCGGATCGCCAAAGGCATCTTCCACATTCCCGGCATCGGCAGAGTGCAGTCCATCACCAGGCCGCAGGGCACTCCGATCGAGCACACCTCGATCCCGTTCCTGATCAGCATGCAGGGCACCAGCCAGCAGATGAACCAGGATTACATGGACAAAGTCATGGCCAACATGCTGACGCAGGCCAACGACATGCAGACGTCCATCAACACGATGGAGAGAATGCAGTCCATCACTGTGCAGATGGCGGCCACCACGCACGGCATGGTCGAAAAGATGCATGGCATGACTGTCGATATCCAGCAACTGAGAGATCACATCGCGGATTTCGACGACTTCTTCCGTCCGCTGCGGAATATCTTCTACTGGGAACCGCACTGCTTCGACATCCCGATTTGCTGGTCGTTCAGGTCGATCTTCGATACCCTCGACGGCATCGACACGATGACCGACGACATCCAGAGTCTCATGCCGCTCATGGATCGCCTGGACTCGCTCATGCCGCAGATGGTCGCGCTAATGCCTTCGATGATCGAGACGATGAAGAGTATGCAGCACATCACGCTGACGATGTACCAGAGCCAGAAGAGTCAACAGGACCAGATGAAGGCCATGCAGGAGAACCAGGGTGCGATGGGCCAGGCCTTCGATGCGTCGAAGAATGACGATTCGTTCTATCTGCCACCGGAAGTCTTCGACAACGCGGACTTCAAGCGCGGCATGAAGATGTTCGTATCGCCGGACGGTAAGGCGGTTCGGTTCATCATCTCCCACGAAGGTGATCCCGCGACCGCTGAAGGCATCAAGCTGATCCCGCAGATAAAGAACGCGGCGTTCGAGGCCATCAAGGGCACTCCGCTGGAGGGCTCGCGGATCTATATGGCGGGCACCGCGTCCACCTACAAGGACATGCAGGAAGGTTCGAACTGGGACCTCCTGATCGCCGGTATAGCCTCGCTCTGCTTGATTTTCATCATCATGCTTGTGCTCACTCGAGCGGTGATCGCTTCGGCGGTCATCGTCGGGACGGTGTTGTTGTCCCTCGGCACGTCGTTCGGCTTATCCGTGCTGATCTGGCAGCACATCCTGGGCATCCAGCTGCACTGGATGATCATTGCGATGTCGGTGATCATCCTGCTCGCGGTGGGATCCGACTACAACCTGTTATTGGTATCCAGGTTCAAAGAGGAGCTACACGCTGGAATAAAGACCGGCATCATCAGGTCCATGGCCGGCACCGGCGCGGTGGTGACGTCTGCCGGCTTGGTGTTCGCGTTCACCATGATGTCGATGGTGGTCAGCGACCTCGTCGTCGTCGGTCAGGTGGGCTCGACGATCGGTCTCGGCTTGTTGTTCGATACATTGGTGATCCGGTCGTTCATGACGCCATCGATCGCGGCAATGATGGGACGGTGGTTCTGGTGGCCCCAGAAAGTGCGAACCCGGCCCAAGCCGGTGCCATGGCCGACGCCGCCGCGGCACCCGGCCGAAACTCCGGTCAGCGTAGGGGCTGGCGGTCCAGCTTATGAAAACCCAACGGGTCCAATTAGATAGGGGTGTCATGACGGGAATACGATTGGCTTCGATCGCTGCCGCAGCGATCGCGCCTGCCCTGCTGTTTGCCGCTCCGGCACACGCCGACCCGGACACGGATTTCGCCAGAGAACTCCACACGTATGGCATCTACGGCGGGAAGGACTACAACGCGTGGATTGGCAAGATCACCTGTAAGCGGTTGTCCAACGGGGTCGACCAGGATGCCGGCAAGTCGGCGAACTTCGTGTTCCAACAACTGCAAAGAGGCAGCACCACGGCGCAGGCGTGGCAGTTCCTCGGTGCAGCGCTACGTACCTACTGTCCCGATAAGTTGCCGGTCCTCGAAGCCGCCGCGCAGCAGTAAGGAGTTTCAGATGTGGATCAAAGCGAGTGTCGCGGCGGCTGTTGTGAGCGTGGCGGCGATGGCCCTTCCCGCGGTAGCGTCAGCCGACGCCACCGACGACTACCCGATTCCGAACCGGATACTCAAGACATCCTGCACAGCGGAGCAGATCATGGCCGCCGCACGGGACGTCGAGCCGGTGTACTACGAGCGGTACATGATCGACTACAACAACAAGTCACCCGACGTGCACCAGGCTGTTCAGGATCGGATCCACTGGTTCTTCTCGATGGATTACGCCGGGCGCCGGCAATATTCGGAGGACACGGCGACCAACGCCTTCTACGAACAGCTGGCGTGGAACTGGCCGAACTGGGCAAAGCTGTTCTTCAACAACAAGGGCGTCGCCGCGCACACCACTGATGTCTGCATGCAGTACCAGCCCGACGACATGTCGGTCTGGAATTGGTGACGTCGCGCCTCGCCGCACGCTGAACGACCGCGGCCCGCAAGGTGGCCGACATCGCTTGTAGCACAAGGATTCTCGCTGCCCGGATCGTTAGCGAGCTGCACCCCGACGAGGTCTACGGTGTCGACATGTCCGGCGGCATGCTTGCCCAGGCCAGGATGCGCTCGTCGCAAGTGCCGTTCGAGGGCGCCGGCATTGACGTCAGCGATCAACACCGCGTCCACCGCCCG